>NZ_VHOP01000020.1:0-111800 GCF_008704325.1 Acetobacter sp. DmW_125128
GGTCCTGGTGGTGGCGGTTTTGGTCATGGTGGCTTTGGTGGCCCAGGAGGAGGTTTTCCTCGTGGTGGATTCGGTGGCCCACGTGGAGGTCCGGGTGGCCCCGGTGGTTGGGGTGGCGGCCCGTGGCGTGGCGGCGGCTGGGGAGGGCGCCCGTGGGGCGGCGGTTGGTACGGTGGTTGGGGAGGTGGCCCGTGGGGCTGGGGGTATCCGTATTATGGTTGGGGCTATGGCGGCCCGTGGGGATACCCTTATTGGGGTGGTGGTTGGGGCTGGGGGGCTCCGTTTATGTTCGGTTCTGTGCTTGGCCTAGCGATAGGAAGTGCTGCGGCATCCGAGTATAATTCGGCGCCACAGCAGAGCATTTATGCCCCGCCATCCTATTATTATAATGGTGCGCAGCAGGGGGAGAGTGTGCCTTCTTATCCACCCCCCACAAGTTATGGAAATGATGCGGATTCATCGTCTGTTGTTAGATGTAGTGCCGGGAAATTTTTTAATACCCGCACAGAAAGCTGTGACAGAAAATAGGAAACAGAAGCTTATTCTGTAAGGCTAGAATCCGTATCAGAACAGTTTAGGTGTGGTATGGAAATTTGGCTCCTTCTAAGCGGAGAAGCCATGCTTTATCATCCACACCACCATCTCCAGAATATCCCCCTAAGCTAGAAGCCCCCACAACGCGGTGGCAGGGAATAAGAATAGGAATGGGGTTTCTCCCGACAGCTTGACCAACTGACTGAGGGCTACCGCCGATTTTTTTGGCGAGTTCTCCATATGTGGTTGTCTCGCCTAGAGGAATTTCCTGCAATGCTGCCCAAATTTTTTTCTGATAAGCTGTTCCATACGGATCTAGCTGAAACGGAAAAGCACCTACTGCCTGAGGATTATCAAACCAATTATCTAACCATTCACGCGCTTGGCAGAGCAGAGGGGTTTCGGTTTGATCTCGCCCCCATCCCCAATCCAAAGAGATAATTTTTCCTTCTTCCTCAGACAAAGTGATCGGGCCTAAAGGAGAGTGCAGCGAGAGTTGGGGCATAAAAAGATAACCTTACTTTTGTTTAAAATCTTGTGGTGTTGTGTGAGCAGAGTGTGTTCATCACGAGGGCAAGAGGGAGGCTATCATTTTTTAACCCTACGTTTGCATGAAAAACTGCATTAGAAGCAGCAAGAAGAAACAGGCATACGATAACGGGAAGGATGGCCGCGTTGGGGTATCAGGCTGAAGATACAATCTTTGCGCTTTCAACAGGAATAGAGCGTGCGGCAATTGCAGTTTTGCGTGTGAGTGGCGCAGGCAGCCGTAATATTCTTTTACAGCTTTGTGGCAAGGTGCCAGAAGCGCGTAAGGCGGTTCTTCGCAAAATTTGGAAAAACGCGTTTGCTCAGGATGACTTGCTAGATGAGGCACTGGTTCTCTGGTTTCCCGGGCCGCAGAGTTATACAGGGGAAGATGGGTTTGAACTGCATCTGCATGCAGGGCCAGCTATTATTCGTGCTGTTTCCGACGCTTTGGTTCAGCTAGGCGCGCGCCCAGCGGAGCCCGGTGAATTTACAAGACGAGCATTTGTAAATGGTCGTATGGATTTGGTTGAAGCCGAAGGTATTGCTGATCTGGTTGCCGCTGAAACCGATGGGCAGAGAAAGTTAGCTTTGGCGCAGGCAGATGGTGCATTAAGCCATTTATATTCCGGCTGGTCCGAGCGGTTAAAAAAGGTGCTCGCTTTTCAGGAAGCCCTTATAGATTTTCCAGATGAAGGTTTGCCGCCTGAAGTGGAAGAAGGCATCAATCAGGAAATTCAGAAACTTCAGTTTGAAATGCAACAGCATATAGCTGATGGAGAACATGGAGAGAGGATACGGCAAGGGGTGGTATTTGCCATTACTGGCCCACCAAATGCAGGCAAAAGCAGTTTGTTAAATTGGCTTACGGGACGGGATACCGCCATTGTATCTTCCAAGGCGGGGACAACGCGTGATGCTTTGGAGGTAGCCTGTATTCTTGCCGGGATAAAGGTGACATTTGTTGATACCGCAGGCTTGCGAGAAACAGATGATGAAATTGAAGCTGAAGGGGTACGCCGCGCATTGTTTCACGTGAAACAGGCTGACTGTGTGTTACAAATGTTCCCAGCGAATGAGCCGCCGGATGATGTTTTCCCCGATGCGGTTTTGATAGGGAACAAAGCTGATATCGGAGAAATTCCAAAAGTCATTCAAGGTAAGAATGTTCGTGCTATCAGTTTGAAAACAGGAGAAGGGCTGCCGGAACTCTACACTTTTCTGCAAAGAAAAGTTGAGGAACTAACGGCGGCATCTATATCAGGCGCACCGCTTCTTACACGTGCGCGGCACAAAGCTGGTGTGCAGGAGGCTTTACAATGCCTCCATGCTGCGTTGCAGCAGGACTGGCCAGAATTGCGCGGCGAAGAACTAAGGTTAGCTATGCGGGCATTGGGACGGTTAACCGGGCATGTTGGTGTAGAAGATCTGCTGGATACGATATTTGGCCAGTTTTGTATTGGAAAGTAAGGTGTGCAGGAAGGGCAAGCAATGAACAAGGCTTACGATGTTATTGTGGTAGGAGGCGGCCATGCTGGATGCGAGGCCGCTGCCGCTGCTGCGCGTTGTGGTGCCAAAACGCTTTTGTTGACGCACCATAAAAATACGGTTGGCGCCATGTCCTGTAACCCTGCCATAGGCGGTATAGGGAAGGGCCATCTGGTGCGTGAAATTGATGCGCTGGATGGTGTTATGGCACGGGCGGCAGATAGGGCCGGTATTCACTTTAAACTTCTTAATCGCTCCAAGGGGCCTGCTGTGCAGGGGCCACGGGCTCAGGCAGATCGTCTTTTATACCGTCAAGCTGTGCAGGATATTTTGGCGGACACAGCAGGGCTTGATATTGAAGAAGCCGCTGTAACAGATCTGATTTGTGATGATCAAAACCGCGTTGCTGGTGTTGCCTGTGAAGATGGCCGCCAATGGGCTGCTGGTGCTGTTGTTTTAACAACAGGTACGTTCCTAGATGGAGTTATTCATATTGGGCATAAAAGTCAGCCGGCGGGGCGGATTGGAGAACAACCTTCGGTTGCATTAGCATCGCGGTTAAAAAAACTGGGCTTGCGAATTGCGCGTTTGAAAACCGGAACGCCAGCACGCCTCAAGCGCGATACAATAGATTGGGCATCTCTTGCTGTTGATAGGGGGGATGTATCCCCCGAGCCGTTTAGCCGATTGACGGCGTCTATCACAAATCCGCAAATGGTGTGTGGCATAACGACAACAGTTCCAAAAACCCACGATATTATCAGGGAGCATTTGCATCTGTCTGCCGTGTATGGCGGAGCTATTTCAGGCCGTGGCCCCCGATATTGTCCTTCTATTGAAGATAAAGTTGTGCGGTTTTCAGAAAAAACAGGGCATCAGATTTTTCTAGAGCCTGAAGCACTTCCTAATCACGAAGGAGGAGATCTGGTTTACCCCAATGGTATTTCAACTAGCCTGCCAGCAGATGTGCAGGATGCCATGATCCACTCCATTCCAGGGTTGGAGAAGGCGGTTATTGCGCAATATGGTTACGCTGTAGAATACGATTACGTTGACCCGCGTGAACTAACGGTTTCTTTGGAACTTAAAAAGTGCCCTAATTTATTCTTGGCGGGCCAGATTAACGGCACCACAGGGTATGAAGAAGCCGGTGCTCAGGGGCTTCTTGCTGGGGTAAATGCGGCAAGAAGAGCAGGGGGGCAGCAGGCTGTTAGCCTTGATCGTGGCAAAGCCTATTTGGGTGTCATGATTGATGATTTAACCACGCAAGGGGTGAGTGAACCTTACCGTATGTTTACATCGCGTGCTGAATATCGTCTGACATTGCGGGCTGATAATGCAGATGTACGTTTAACTCCAATAGGGTTGGATTGGGGGTGTATCGGTGCAGAGAGGCGTGAAGTCTTTGCGAGAGATATGCGCGAGATAGAACAATTGACTCAAAAAGCAGAATTAGAAAGTTGGTCACCACAAGCACTTGCTCAGGTTGGTATTAAAGTAGCGCAGGATGGCCGCCGCAGAAATCTTTTGGAAGTTATCGGGCAGGCAGTTCCTGAAAATACTATAGAAGCCTTGGCACCTTGGGTGCAGGAGTATTCTGAACGTGCGCGTAGTTATGTAAGGACAGAGGCACGTTATAGCGGCTATCTGGTAAGGCAGAAGCGCGAGATTAAACAGCTTGAGGCAGAAACAGAAATTCGCTTCCCTCAAGATATGGATTTTAGAAAAATAGGTGGCCTGAGTGCAGAAATGCAGGAAAGGTTAGAGCAGGCACGCCCTGAAAGCTTTGGTGCTGCACAACGTATACCGGGCATAACACCTTCTGCCCTTATGGCTGTTCTGGCTTATCTCAAAAAAGGGCAGCATCATGCACAAGTGGCCTGAGGGTGTTCATGTTTCACGTGAAACAGAAGAAAGACTTTCCGCCTTTGTGAGCCTTCTGGAAAAGTGGAACCCTCGTATCAACCTTGTTTCTTCCAAGGATATTGAGAATGTCTGGAGCCGGCATGTTCTGGATAGTCTTCAACTTGTTCCTTTGATACAAGGCCAGAGCCGATTTATTGATATGGGCTCTGGGGGTGGATTCCCGGCTGTTGTGGTAGGGATTGCCACAGGAATACCTGGGGTATTGATTGAATCGGATCAAAGGAAGGCTGCTTTTTTGCGTGAAGCCGCGCGGCTTACCCAAACGGATTTGGAAGTTTTGCCATGCAGGCTTGAAAGTGTAAAAGTTCAGCCTGCGCCTGTAGTAACAGCGCGGGCCTTGGCCCCGTTGGTTAAACTTTTGGAGTGGGCGCACCCGCTGTTACAACCAAAAGGAAAAGCTGTTTTTCTTAAGGGGCAACAGGCTGTGCAGGAAATCCAAGAAGCGGAACAGGTTTGGCAAATGGATGTGCAAACATATCCAAGCCAGACAAGTTCTGATGGTATGATTCTGGAAGTGAGAAATTTTAATCGTGTCTAAGGTTAAGAAAAGCGGGAAAGCCTGCCACGTTTTTGCTGTTGCAAACCAGAAAGGGGGCGTAGGCAAAACCACTACCGCCATTAATCTGGCAGCATCTCTGGCGGCCGATGGCGCTAAAGTTGTGCTTCTGGATATGGATCCTCAGGGGAATGCTTCAACGGGTTTGGGAGTTGATTATGATTCCCGCAAAGGTGGCTCTTATGCGCTTCTAATGCATGAAAAAGTCGCAGATGATCTTTTACAGCCTACCGAGATTGAAAATCTTTCAGTTATCGCGGCCAATACAGAACTGGTTGGTGCTGAGATTGAATTGGTGGATGCTGAGCACCGAGAAACCAGATTACGCACGGCATTGGAACCTCTGCGCGAGACCGTGGATTTTGTGATTATAGATTGTCCCCCAAGCCTTGGGCTGCTGACGCTGAATTCTTTTGTGGCGGCAGATGGTGTGCTGGCTCCGCTACAGTGTGAGTTCTTTGCGTTGGAAGGCTTGGGGCATCTGGTAAAGACCATTGGGCGGGTGCAGAAAAACCTGAACCCAGAACTGAAAATGGCAGGCATTGTGCTGACCATGTATGACAGACGAAATAATTTGTCTGAGCTTGTGGCTGCGGATGCGCGAAGCTTCTTTGGTAAAGATGTGCTGGAAACGGTTATCCCACGTAATATTCGTATTTCAGAAGCCCAAAGCCATGGTCAGCCTGTTATGCTGTATGATTCCAGAGCCAGTGGAACAACCGCTTATCAGGCATTGGCAGCAGAAGTCATGAAGAGGGCATCGGTATCATGAGTGGTCAATCATCACGTAAATCTTCCGCTCGTCCTAAGCTTGGGCGTGGATTGGCTGCGTTGCTGGGTGATGTCGCTTCTGTAGATGAACCTGCATCTTCTGCTAATAAATCCGCCAGTAAGGCTGCGCCTACAGCAAGCTCATTACCGATTGAGGTTCTGGCGCCAGGGCCTTTTCAGCCACGTCAGGATATGGAGCCAGAAGCATTACAGGAACTGGCTGAATCTATCCGGGAGCGGGGTATTCTCCAGCCTATTCTGGTGCGGCCAGACCCTCATAAAACGGGGCATTATCAGATTATTGCGGGGGAACGTCGCTGGCGTGCTGCACAGTTGGCGCAGTGCCATGATGTGCCTGTGCATGTCAGGAATCTCTCAGAAGCAGATGCTATGGCAGCTGCTCTGGTTGAAAATCTCCAGCGAGCAGATCTGAACCCGGTTGAAGAAGCTGAAGGTTTTAGCCGACTGATGGAAGAATATAGCCTGACCCAGGATGAACTGGCAAAGGCTATAGGCAAATCTCGCCCCCATGTTGCCAATACGCTGCGTTTGTTGCGTTTGCCTGATGTGCTGCGGCAGGAGCTTAAAAAGGGCACCCTTTCTGCTGGGCATGCGCGTGCGTTGCTAGCGCATCCAGACCCCATACAGGCCGCAGCAGAGGTTATTTCCAAAGGGTTATCTGTACGGCAAACAGAGGCTTTGGTTCAGAAAGCCCTTGAGCAGGCAAAAAATACAAAAGTTGAAACCAAAGAACCTAAAGTGATGAAAGATCCCGAAATTTCTGCCTTAGAGCGGGATTTGGGCACGCGCTTAGGGCTGAAGGTGCACGTTCATTTTGATGGACGCAAAGGTGGCTCTTTGCAAATTCATTACAAAAGCCTGGATCAGTTGGATGCTGTGCTAGCTATGTTAAAAACCTGAATTTTCATACTTGTCTTAATGATTTAGAGGTGGTAAAAACTGCCTCACTTCAGCAGTTATATGCTGTAAGGGCGCATAGCTCAGTTGGTAGAGCAGCTGACTCTTAATCAGCGGGTCCAAGGTTCGAGCCCTTGTGCGCCCACCAATCTTTTCTAAAATTTTTGGTGGTCTTTAAGTGTAAGGCTGGCAAGCAATCCAGCCTTCCAGATTCAATCCGCAGTTATTTGAAACAGATAGTGCCATTGCTGGCAGGGCTGGAGGTTTTTAGCCTGTAGCGACTTGCGCGGTTTGTTCCTCTATTATCAAGAGCTTCCACGTGTTTTTATAGCAAAGGGAAAAGCAAGGAATGGATGTTGCCATTATTCTTGTTGTGCTCGGTTGGCACATGGGAACTAAAGTTCAAAAATTCTTCTTTTAGCTGATAAGCAGTTCTGCCCCGAGGCTTATACGCCATAACCAGTCTATCAGGACAGATAAGGCCGGGCGGGAGATTTATTTCAGTTAAAAGAAGGGCCGCATGTAATGATAACCGTGCATCATCTGGATAATTCCCGTTCACAACGGGTGCTGTGGCTGCTGGAAGAACTGGAACTTCCCTACGATATCCAGTTTTACAAACGCGATCCTAAAACCATGATGGCCCCCAAATCCCTGCAAGCCATTCATCCATTGGGCAAGGCTCCGGTCATAACAGATACGGATGGGAACGTAACGCTGGCAGAAAGCGGAGCGATTATCGAATACGTTATCAATAAATACGGTCATGGCCGACTGGCACCGGCGTGTGACACACCCGAATATATCCGCTTCATATACTGGCTTCATTATGCGGAAGGGTCTGCCATGCCACCACTTTTACTCAAATTGATATTCAGTATGCTGCCTAAACAGGCGCCTTTACCTTTCCGCCCGTTTGCTTTTCTGATTTCAAAAGGAGCGCAGGCACAGTTTATAAATCCGCAGCTCAAATTGCATATGGATTATTGGGAACACAGCCTGTCTGAAAATGAATGGTTTGCTGGGAATAACTTTACCGCAGCAGATATCCAGATGAGTTTTCCTCTGGAGGCGGCAACTGCACGTGCTGGAGCAACAGACAATCGGCCTCATGTAAGAGGTTTCTTGCATCGTATTCATAACCGTCCTGCTTATCAGCGCGCCCTACATCGTGGCGGCATATACACTTACGCTCATAATGCCAGCGAGTCTGTGCCCTGATATCGATCATTTATTTGACCACAACAGAAAGCGTATCTGGCTTATCATAGGATGAATGTGTTTTACCGAAGGGGGATTTCACGCTCCGCGCCTTATGGAAGCCTCTGGGATTAAGTTGAAAAAGGGAATAATCATCATAACTGAAACTTCTTCAGAATATTCTGATAGGAAGTGCAAATCCTTTTTTACCAAACGTATAGAGAAACATGAGCAGTCCAGATCATAATCAGATATCCCAAGATCCTTTTTCTCGTGAAGCATCGCGGTTGCGGAAAAGCTTTTTCGAGATGAATCTTTATGAAGGATTTGAACTTCTGATCATGCTGGTTCTTACTGGCCTGATCATGGTTATTACAACCATTGCAACATGGCACCTTACCAAGGAAGTTTGGTATCTGGTGATGTCATCGCAAATAGATGCTTCAAACATGCCAGCTTTTCAGGAAGTGTTTGGCAATATTTTTACGGTGATTATTGCTCTGGAGTTTAAAAGTTCGCTGCGTATCAGTTTGTCGCATAGTCGGGATGTGGTGCGTGTACGTACAATTGTGCTCATTGCGCTTCTGGCTGTTTCTCGTAAGTTTATTATTCTGGATCTGCACGAAGTAAGGCCTGCTGAGATGCTGGCGTTTTCTGCGGCTGTTTTGGCCTTGGGTGTTGTTTACTGGTTGATCCGTGAACAAGATATTCGTGTTGCAACTGGTAAGGGGGAGCTCATTGCACAGGCACCTGTTCCCCCTGTAAAAACAGATGAGCAATAGCCACATTGTTGTAATGTTGTATTTTGCTTTTCAGGAACACCATAACAGTGCAGCAGGGTGAGCTTTTTCCGCAGGAGCAAAGGCTTCCTGCGGTATCAGACGCTTTGTGGGGGCGGCTTGCAAGGTCATCTTTTCGGAGTAGGTTTCACTTAAACTGTCAGGATATGACATATCTGACAGACAAAGGTTTGCCTGTGGTGGCTGAGCATGGACGGGACTTTATTGCTCGGCGCCTTGCTCCAGCAAATCCGAAAAAAGATGGCAAACAAACTCCATGGAAGGGTCATCCTGTTTTTGTAGCGCAACATGCTACGGGCACGTGTTGTAGATCATGCTTGGAAAAATGGCATGGTTTCGTAAAACACCAGCCTCTTTCTCCAATACAGCAGAGCTATGTGCTTGCTGTTATTATGGGGTGGCTGGAACGTGAATTAGAACGTGAAAATAAAAAAGGCAGCCTCTAATTAGGCTGCCTTTTTACAATCAAGCCGTTGTTTTTTTATCCATCAGAAGCGTAGTGACTGCCTGTTTAAAGGGCGTAAACCTGTCTGCCAGCCGGATACACGCTTGCCTAATGGGTTTAAATGGCAACGCATCATGCGTGTAAAGGGAGGCTATGCCATTCGTGCCGGCAAATAGCAAAGCAGTTGCACGCCTATGTTGCCGTTCATACTGCTGCAAGGCGCGTGCATTCCCGGCATCTGCCTGAGCGTTAAAGGTTGCGCCAATGCATTGTGCCAGCGTTTCTTGCCCCTTCAACCCCAGGTTGAAACCGTGTGCTGTGATGGGATGCATCCCCACGGCGGCATCTCCAACCAAAGCTAAACGCCGACCTACAAAGCGATGCGCATATACACCCTTAAGTGGATAAGCATGGCGTGTGCTGACAAGGCGCATTTGTCCTAATCTAGCCCCAACACGTTGGGTAATTTCCGCATTGAATTCATCGCGCGGTGTTGCGAGCAGGCGCTGTATTTCGTTTGCAGGAAGCGTAAGAACCAAAGAGGACGCCATGCCATTCACTGGCAGCAAAGCTATCGTCTGTCCTTCATCAAACCATTGCAAGGCGATGTTGTGATGGGGAGATTCATGCGCCATGCGGCAAACCAGCATGGATTTGTGGAAATCATGCACAATAGTGCCAATACCTGCGCGCCTGCGCGTAGGAGAAAAGCGACCATCAGCTCCAACGACAAGGCGCGCCTTGATTTGTCCGCCTGAGTGATGGACGGCGGCATAATCTTGGCCTTGCCTTACTGTTTCTACGCTGGTGTGTGGCTGTAGGTGGATACGTTCTTTCTCGCTTGCTGCGGCAAAGAGGGCACGCCGAATGTGGTTGTTGGAAACGAGCCAGCCGAGAGCTTCTTCTCCGCGCCCATTTGTATCAAATGTAAGCGGATGGCGAAAACGTCCTGTTTCCACATGCGCTTCCCGTAAGGGGCAGATAACGCTTTGCGGGATATGATCCCATGCTTCGCATTCTTTAAGAATACGCATAGAATAATGCGTAAGGGCTATTTCCCGCCCATCAAAGGAAGGTTCTTCCCATACAGGGAGTGGAGAACGTTCTATTACGGTTACAGAAAGGCCGGCTTTTTCCAATGAAAGGGCTGTTGCCAACCCAACCGGACCACCACCAATAACAACGGCGTCTGTTATATGTGTCATGGTGTTTTTCCATCAGCTGCAAAATTTACCGGCTGACCTTGCCATGTAGCTGTAAACTCAGCCGGGTTTGGGCGCTTGGGTGTGGGAAGCGGTGTATCTGGCGTGCCGATAAACAAAAAACCTGCTAATTTATGGGGTGCAGGAAAGCCGAGTTCTTCAGCAAGAACAGGGTCATTCACAACATCACCAGAAACCCAAACTGCACCAAATCCTAATGCATGCAATGCATTCAGGATGTTCATGGCGCCTGCGGCTACAGTCATTTCCTGTTCCCATAAAGGAATTTTATGTCCTGGACGTAGGTGCATGCCCAAAACGAGTGTCATGGGAATTGTGGAAAATCTTTTAAGGCGCTTTTCTTTTTTAAATTCGGGTACGTCCGGGTCAAGTCGAACCATACTGGTAACAATACGCTCAGCCAGTAGCGAACGTGCATCATCTTTTACAATAACATAGCGCCATGGACGTAGCTTTCCGTGATCTGGAGCCCGCATAGCGGTAGCTAAAACCTCGGCCATTTGCGCTTCAGATGGTGCCGGAGCCTGAAGATGATCCGTTGATGCACGGGATAAAAGCATGTCCATGGGTGTCATAGGGATATGTCCGTCTGGATAAGAAACAAAAGATCAGGCCGGGAAGGCTGGCAATGCTTGTCCACCAAGAAGATGTATGTGGAAGTGAGGCACTTCCTGCCCACTATGGAGGCCCGCATTCGTAATCAACCTATAGCCGTTTTCTTCCAATCCAAGATCAAGCGCAATCTGGCCTGTAGCACGCATAACACCAGCAATTTCTTCTGCGGGTGCTGTTTGGCTGAAATCCATAAAGGAAACATAAGGGTTTTTGGGAATAATCAAAACATGAACAGGTGCCTTGGGCGCGATATCATAAAATGCCAGCACCCATTCGTTCTCAAAAATAGCCTTGCAGGGGATTTCACCGCGAAGGATTTTTGCAAAAACATTTTGCGGGTCATATGGCCCTCTACCTGTTACAGCCATTTCTGATTATTCCTTTACAGATTTTGTTGTTTTGGAACGTGCGGCTTTTTCTGCAATACCGCTTGTGCCTTCACGGCGCTGAAGTTCTGCCCAAACCTGATCTGGGGTAATGCCAGCATCTACCCACAAAACAATAAGATGGTAGAGTACATCAGCACTTTCACCAATTAACAGATCCTTACGCCCAGCTACGGCTTCAATCAGGCATTCTACAGCCTCTTCCCCAAACTTTTGGGCAATTTTGTAAGTACCGCGGGAAAGCAGGCGGGCTGAGTGGCTTACGGAAGGATCTGTACCTTTGCGGCTTTGCACAACATCGTAAAGGCGGTTCAGAACGGAAATATCTGCTTCTGAAATTTCTGGAAGAGAAAGAACCTCTTTATTCTTCTTGGATTTTGTGTCTGTTTTTGCTTCTGTTTTAGAAGGTGTTTTTTTTGTCATGATACGGGTTAACCTGCAAAAGGGGCGGGGGAAGGACGAACCGGCAAGCCTGCTTCTGACAATGCGGCTTTAACCTGGGGAATAGTGAACTGGCCAAAATGGAAAACACTTGCTGCCAGAAGGCCTGTTGCTCCGGCTTTGGCGCCTTCTACAAAGTGTTCCAGCTTACCCACACCGCCAGATGCAACAATGGGAAGCCTTACGGCCTGTGTTGTAGCTTTAAGAAGTTCCAGATCGAAGCCTGTTCCTGTACCATCCCGATCCATGGAGGTGAGTAGGATTTCCCCAGCGCCACGTTCTGCAACCTCACGGCACCAGTCTATGGCATCTCGCCCGGTAGAAGTGCGGCCACCGTGGGTAAACACTTCCCATTTTCCCGGTGCTGTCTGGCGGGCATCTATGGCAACAACAACGCATTGGCTACCAAATTTGTTGGCCGCTTCATTGACCAGTTCAGGACGGTTGACCGCGGCGGAGTTCATGGCGCATTTGTCTGCGCCTGCCAGCAGAAGGCGGCGCATGTCATCCGTTGTGCGTACCCCCCCTCCGACTGTGAGGGGAAGAAAGATTTTTTCGGCTGTTTTGCTAACAACTTCTAGAATCGTATCACGGTTTTCATGGCTGGCGGTGATATCCAGAAAGGTCAGTTCATCAGCCCCAGCGGCATCGTAAACAGCGGCCTGTTCAACAGGGTCTCCCGCATCGCGCAGGGAAACGAAGTTAACGCCTTTGACCACTCTGCCGTTTTTAACATCCAGGCATGGAATAACGCGTAGTTTCAGCATCAGCTTAATACCTTCAGGGCTTCTGCTGGGGTTACGCGGCCATCATACAACGCGCGGCCCACAATCACGCCTTCAATGCCCGGAGCGTCCTGCGTGGCTTCCCGCAGAGCAATCAGGTGCTCAATGCTGCCAACGCCACCGCTGGCAATAATGGGAATGGAAACCGTATTGGCCAATGTAACGGTCTGTTCCACATCCAGTCCCTCCAGCATGCCATCACGGCTGATTTCCGTGAAGATGATGGATGCAACGCCAGCTTCCTGCATACGGAGGGCCAATTCAGTTGCCTGCATGTCAGAAACTTCGGCCCAGCCTTCGGTTGCAACGCGGCCAGATCGGGCATCAATGCCCGCAACAATGCGGCCAGGGAAAGCACGGCAGGCTTCACGCACAAGGGCGGGGTTTTTTACGGCAACAGAGCCCAAAATAACGCGGCTGATACCGGCTTCCAACCATGCTTCAATAGCCTTCATGTCTCGCAGGCCACCACCAAGCTGGACGGGAATATCTGTTGATTCCACAATGGAGCGTACGGCATCTGCGTTTTCAGATTGTCCAGCAAAGGCACCGTTCAGATCCACAACATGCAGCCATTTAAAGCCTGCGGCCTCCCATGCAAGTGCCTGTGCACCGGGGTTGTCTGAATACACAGTGGCATCATCCATTTCCCCACGGCGTAAGCGCACGCAGGCTCCATCCTTGAGATCAATGGCTGGGTAAAGGGTAAGGGGGTGCATGGAGGGTGCTGTTGTCATGGTTTCAGGCCGCGTTTGCTGAAAGGAAGAAGAAAGGGGGAGATGGTCTGTATCTAATGATTTGGTGAAGTACAGACCGCGCTGGTAGGTGTCGCCCAAACGGGTATAGAGGGGGTGTGTGCCCCAATGCAGAAAACCTGCCTTACGGAAGAGGGCAATGGCGCCATCCTGTGTTTCAGGCACTTCGGTATTCATAATCCGAAAGCCCATGCTGCGGGCTGCATTTTCCACTTCGTGCAACAAGGCTGTGCCGAGGCCCTGACGCTGCGCGTATGGCGCAATAAACAAATGTGCCAGAGTAACGCACATGGCTTGCAGCTCATTATTACGGGCGCTGCGTACAAGCTGTGCACATCCTACAATCACGCCGTTATGCCGAATAACAAACAGCATACGTTCTGGCACAAGCAGCAGGCCTTTGAAGTAGCGCTCCAGCACCTGCCGCCCTTGTGGCTGAAGCCAGCCAAAGCCGCCACCATCCAGAATGGAAGCATCTACGGCTTCACATAAGGCCTGAAGGTCATCTTCTTCTAGGTTCAGAATGCGTTGAACGCGTTTGTTCCGGGTCATTATACGGGAGCTTTCGGATCCCACCTCAGAAAATTGGCGAGAATCTTGAGGCCAACTGTCTGGCTTTTTTCAACATGGAACTGTGTACCCGCAACATTCCCCTTGCACACTATGGCAGGCACGTTGCCACCATAATCTGTGGTGGCAAGCAGAACATCTGCCGCAGTATTTTGGAGTGCGTAGGAATGCACAAAGTATCCATGCGGCGCCTTACCCAAGCCTTGGGTAAGAGGGTGTTGTGTATGAAGCTCCAGCTCGTTCCAGCCCATTTGGGGAAGGCGCAGGCCAGTGGCTTCCATGAGGGTAATTTCCCCCGGAATCCATCCAAACCCTTCTGTTACACCATGTTCCCGCCCGCGTTCAGCCATAAGCTGCATACCAACGCAAATACCTAAAAAGGGTGTACCATTGGCCGTGGCGTTCAGAATAGAATCTTTCAGGCCGGGGATGGCTTCCAGCCCACGGGCGCAATCTGCAAATGCGCCTTGCCCGGGTAGGATGATACGGTCTGCTTGCAGGACAGCCGCGGGTTCGTTGGTGATAACAACATCGGCTGCAATTCCCGAAAGCTCAGCAGCCCGAAGGGCTGCACGGGCAGCGGACGCCAGATTGCCGCCTTCATAATCAACAACGGCGATGGAAAGAGGCTGGGTCATGGAACCCTCTTGTTGCTGGTGACCCTGTCTGATTTCTGCTGACCAATATAATAAGGTGCATGCAGCCCAGACAGGTTTGCGTTTTTCTCGGTTGTGCCCAGCGCTGCAAAACAGGTGTATCGGGCAGGGCTGGGTTATTAACCCGTATAAAAAATTATAGCACGCCTTTGGTGGAAGGAATGCTGCCTTGCGCCCGTGGGTCTGGTTCCACAGCCATACGCAGTGCACGTGCAAGTGCCTTGAACGCGGCCTCGGCAATATGGTGGCAATTTTTACCAGCTTTTTCTGTCAGGTGCAGTGTGAGCATGGCGGACATGGCAAAGGCTCGGAAAAATTCTTCCACCAGTTCGGTGTCCAGATCCCCAATGCGGTCACGCGTAAACGTGGCATCAAATGCCAGAAAGGGCCGACCGGAAAGGTCAACTACAGCTTCGCACAAAGCTTCATCCAACGGTACAAGGGCATGGCCAAAACGGCGCACGCCACGCTTGTCCCCCAAAGCTTGTTTTAGGGCCATGCCAATGGCAATGCCTGTATCTTCAACGCTATGATGACCATCAATATAGAGGTCACCTTTTACGGTTACTTTCAGATCGAACAGGGCATGTTTGGCTAATGCCGTGAGCATATGATCGAAAAAACCGAGTCCGGTCTGAATATCGGCCTGCCCGGATCCATCCAGATCAAGGGTGATGGCGATATCGGTTTCGCTTGTAACGCGATGGATGGTGGCTTGGCGCGATGCTTTCATAATAGAAAACAGTATAGCCCAAGATGGGGCATAATACCATGAGGGCAGCAGTGGGCTAAACCCCTCTTTTGTGGTTCAGGCTTCGGGCACATTGTGTTTTAGATCATCCAGCCAGAGGCGGGCGTTGCCATCGGAGGGTGCGCGCCAGTCTCCTCGGGGGGAAAGGCTGCCGCCGGGCATAACTTTGGGGCCATTTGGCATGGCAGAACGTTTGAACTGGCTGGTTGCAAAAAAGCGGCGCACAAATATTTCTAACCAGTGGCGAATGGTAGGAAGATCATAAGCTTTTTGCTCGGATGCGGGAAAACCCGGAGGCCATTGGCCTGTTGAGGCATCCTGCCAAGCCTGTTCCGCTAGAAAGGCCACGCGGGACGGCCTGAAACCGTAGCGCAGAATATAAAACAGTGCGAAATCATGCAGAGCATAAGGGCCTATGATGCTTTCCGTGCTTTGAGGGCCATCTTTACCGACAGGAATAAGCTCGGGAGAAATTTCTGTAGCCAGAACGTCTGTCAGCACCTTGCCAACAGCAGGAGCAAAATGGCCCGAAGCAATGCACCAGCGGATAAGGTGCTGGATAAGGGTTTTAGGAAGACCCGCATTCACATTGTAATGCGCCATTTGGTCGCCCACACCATAGGTGCACCACCCTAATGCTAGCTCGGAAAGGTCTCCTGTGCCGATGACAATGCCATGATGTTGGTTGGCCAGCCTGAACAGGAAATCTGTGCGTAGGCCAGCCTGAACGTTCTCAAAAGTAATGTCATGCACGGGTTGCCCATCTGCATAAGGGTGCCGAATGGTGCGTAGCAGTAGCTCCGCAGCCGGGCGGATATCCAGCGTTTCGTGCGTGATATTCAACTGGCTCATCAGTGCGTTGGCACTGGCAAGGGTTTTGTCCGTTGTGCCAAAGCCGGGCATTGTATAACCCCGCACAGCACTGCGTGGCCAACCCAGTTCATCCGCTGCACGCACGGCCACCAGTAGGGCGTGCGTAGAATCCAAGCCACCGGAAATACCGATCACCATTGTTTTAACGCCACTTGTTTTAAGGCGCTGCTTGAGTGCGGATACCTGAATGGTAAAGGCCTCAAAACAATCTTGTGCCAAGCGTTCTGGAGCGGCAGGTACAAAAGGAAAGCGGGCAAGGGGGCGTTTGAGCCCAAGGTTTGCAGAAGGAGGCGTGAGGGTGAAGCTAATGTGCCGCCATGTATCTGCTTGGCGCGCTGCATCAACAAAGCTTCCCATACGCAGGCGTTCTTGCCGCAAAAGCGTAAGATCCACATCGGCAATTACAGCGGTTGCGCCGGAGGGAAAGCGCTCGCTGTCTGCCAGCAGGATGCCATTTTCAAAAATAGCGGTTTGGCCATCCCACGCCAGATCTGTGGTGGATTCACCTTCTCCGGCTGCCGCATAAAGGTAAGCGACAATATTGCGGGCAGAGAGGGATTGGCAGAGCATGTTCCGGGTTTCTGCCTTGCCAACCGTAATGTCACTTGCTGAAAGGTTGGCGATAATTGTAGCGCCAGCCAGTGCAGCGTGTGCCGAGGGTGGGATAGGTACCCACATATCCTCACAAATTTCTACGCTGAGGCTGAATGAGGGCACATCCTGCGCTTCAAACAGTAGATCCACGCCAAATGGTACGGTGTGCCCATTGATCTTGATTGTCTGCCCGCGAATATCTGCGCCGGAGCGGAAATGGCGTGCCTCATAGAACTCTCGATAATTTGGGATGTAGCTTTTAGGAACCACACCCAGAATTTTGCCGGAGTGAATAATGACAGCGCAGTTATAAAGAGCGTTCTTCCATAACAACGGTGCGCCTACTACCAGCACAGGGCACAACGTGGCAGATGCCTGAGCCAAGGAGAGAAGGGTTGTTCTGGTTTCTGCCAGAAGCGTTTCCTGCTGTAGCAAGTCTTCCAGTGTATATCCGCACAGCCCAAGTTCAGGGAACACACATAAAACTGTACCATCTGCGGCACATGCTTTGGCAGATTCTAGGATACGCTGCGCGTTTATGGCTGGATTTGCCAGTGCTACGGGCAAGGTGCAGGCAGCTACGCGGACGAACCCTTGATGATAAAGGGATCGGAACATGGAAGCAGACACGGTTTTCCTTCCTTGCTGCGTAAAGGCATTTGAGCATCAGTATCAGCACAGGCTGAAAAGCGCCAACAGCCCTTTCCAACACAAGTAGGAAAGGGCTGGAGAAAGAAAATGCAATTTCAGGCATTTTTTTTCATTTTCCCTCTTGCCTATCTGAATGATCATCCGTAAAAGGAGGCCATCCAATGCGGGCGTAGCTCAGGGGTAGAGCACAACCTTGCCAAGGTTGGGGTCGTGGGTTCGAATCCCATCGCCCGCTCCAGATTTTCCTAAAAAATCAGAGCGGTTTACAGAATTCCAGAAATGGGGTTCTGTTTTTTGTGCGCGTTTCACGGTGTCGAAATACCAAGCCGCACAAACAGTATGTCTGTTTGCGGGCTTAGCGTTTTTATCGGTCATTTTTAGCTTGTTGTGACTTCACGCTGTTTGGCGCTTTTTTGCACCAATCTGATCCACGGGTGGCGTTCTTCTATCAGTGAGACTACGCGCTGTTTATGTGCCATTTTTTCCGTCACATTGTTGGTCATGGATGTTTGGTGTACACGATATTCAGCCAGCACTTCCGGTACATGGGTGCCGCGCAAACCGTATTCGGCCATGGTGCACCAAAGGTCGTAATCCTCCCACCCCATTGCGTCACGGCTTACATAGTACCCACCGGCGGCGGCCCATGCCCATTTGGCTACCAGAGCCATGGCATCAATATAATTGCCTGCCACCAGTTGCATGGGGCGGAAAGGTTCATGGCCTAACGTTGGATGTTGGGCGGGATTTCCAAACTGTTGGATAATTGGGTAGGCGTAAGCTGTTAATTCATCTGTCGCACTTAAAAGTGTTTCACATGCATGTGGTAAAAGCCGGTTATCTGCATCCAATGGCAGGAAGAATGGGGTTTCAGCATAGGCAACACCACAGTTACGCGCGCCACCCAACCCTGCATTGGAATTGGTTTGAAGTAAAATAAGGCGATTAAAGCGCGCCGTCTGTTTTTCCATCCAGCTTTTGATCTGGTTGAGTGATCCATCTGTAGAACCATCATCAACAACAACAAGATCAAGGGTTGGAATGGTTTGCAGCCGAACGGATTCTAATGCCTCAAGAATGAAGTTTTCGTAGTTATAAGATGTAATAATAACGGTAACGTTTGCTTCTTGCAGGGCATCATGCAGGAACATTACGCTGCAATCAGGAATATCCGGTAGATTGCGTGCCAGATAATGGCCGCGTGCAATTTGTATTTCAGCGGTTTGGGCTGCCTGTTTTTCTCCTTTCAGGCTTTCCATAATCGTACCTAAAAGAATGGCTTGGCGTTGTGGGCCAAAGTGCCACAAGGCAGCATGATACGCATTTCGTGCCATGCGGTGGCGCAAATCCGGATTTTCAATAAGTGTGCGTAACGCGGTTTCCCACTCTTCAGGTGTGGTGGCAAACAACCCGGTGCGGCCGTTTTGCACGCATTGGCGAAAGGGTGCCGTTGGAGAAACAATGGAAGGCACGCCAGCTAAAGCGGCCTCAAAAAATTTCAATTCACTTTTGGCGTTACAGAATGGATTCTGTGTTTCCAGTGGTGCAATTGAAATATCAAAACGGGCCAGTTCAGAAGGAAGGGCAGGCAAGGTGCACATGTCTCGCCATTCTATCTGATCACGCACGGGTTCAAATTCAGGAAACTCGTTCATGAGCAGAACTGGGCGATGATTCCCTGTTTCGCGGAATAGTACAAGCCGAAGATTGGGTTTTTCGTGCAACAAGCGGGCGAGAACACTACTCACCTGAGCAAAGTCTTTTTGGTGTGTGCGGGAGCCTGTTGCATAGCCAATACGAATAATCTGTTCATCCGGGTTAAGCTGGCGCATACGATACGCTTTGCGGCTTAAGGCCAGACATTCTGTATTATATATATTAGGTACAGTATAAGTAACGGGCTGATAAACCCGCATAGCATCCGCTAAAGCATCGGTTGGGGCAAACCCGATATCTGTGCGTAAAAGGGTGCGCTGCATATCAGTAAAGACTGTTTCAATACGTTCTTCTGTGGCGCCAATGCTGCGTATGCCATCAATAATATCCATACGTGCAAGGGCAGGAATGAACGTGAGATCATCTGTATCAAAAATAACCGGCATGTTTTGTTCCCGCGCCAGCCGTAGCATAATGTCTACATGGCCACTGAATTCAACACGCCATAAAATCATGACATCCGCCCAGTTGATATCATCGGGGCCAACGTCTGCGCAGCGCTTCCACTGAGCGGGAAAACCAGCAAGAGAACAGGCAGCCGCATTGCGGATGCAACGGTAATTTACACCCGGGGAATCTGGCTCACCCGCAACAAAAAAAACGTTGAATCCGGAAGGTTGTGAAGGTTGTTCAATAATGGAAATTGAAGCGGCTTCTGGAACTTCAGGAAAAGTAAGTGGCGCGGCTGAGCTGTGTTCCAGCAAAAGTGGAGGCGGAGCCGGAGGGAGTTGCGGAGGGGATTCTACTAGGGGTGGTTGAGGTAGGTCTGGCACGTAGGGAACAACAACACCTTTTACCAAAGCGCGAGCAATAGAACGGATAACGCCGGAAGGTGTTGAAAGATACGTTTTGAGAGCATCTTGCGCTTCGGTTCGGTCAAGAACTTCCTGCGCGAATCTGCCCCATAGATCATGAATGTGCTGGGAGTAAGCAGAATACGTTTGTTTCAAGGAGTCTATATATGCAGACAGGGTGAGTATGTGGTTGTTAAGGGTTTTTGTTTGTTGCTGATAACAAAACTCTCTCTGTTTTACTGTGCTGATAAAGCCAGTTAAGCGGTCTGTAATTTCCTGTTTTTCTTGAATAAGAGCTTGTTCGTTTTTCTGGGTTTGTTGAAGGGTTTTTTGTAGCGAGTCGATTTTCTGTGCGCTTTGGTCGCTCTCGTGGTGCGTCAGCATTTGCTGGGAAAAAACATGACTGCGCGTTTGTACCAGATCCTGTTTGAGCGTATTTATCTGGGCATGAGCAGCAGTGAGGAGCGCCTTGTTAAACCAGAATTCTCCGGCAAAAGCGAAGCGTTCACGCAGTAGGCTCTTGGTGGTTTTTTCTGTGTCCGAAAGGCGGGAATCCGGTGTGAGTAGGGGAAACAGGCAGGCAACCTCTGTTGCTGCTAGAATGCCTAATCCTGTTCCTTGAGGGAACATAAAGGCAGGAAAAAGAGCAGAAAGATGTTCCCATGCTTCTGCACGCCGCGAGTCTTTTATCCCTTCTAATAGAAGGAGCGTGCCTTCTGGGGCAGTATTTAGAAGATGCTGAATGGATTCTGCCGACTGCCACATTCTGGCAGCTATATAAATAACCTGATTGTTATGAGTGATTGAAGATGGAAGTTCTGCCTGAAATGTAAGTTGGAAAGATGAGGGATGAATATTAAAGTGAAAGCTCAGTGTCTCCTTAATGGAAAGGCTGCTTCCAACCAGTAATAACCCGCTAAAAAATGCTTCCTTAAGAATCCATGATAGGAAAGGTATGTTTTCACATCCAAATGTACTATTTTGTATGAGTATAGTTGGGGTGAAAAGCGGAGAGTCTTCCAATGATGAAAGAGATTCTGCGAGGGAGGAAGGCACTACAGGCATGTGTCCGGCACGAGTCCAGTTGCGGTGATGAAAAATAACAAACAACACTAGAGGGTTATTCTATACAACTATCAGGAAAATTATAAATATTTACCATTATAGATTGGGTATTTTTTATTTCATCAAAGAGAGAAATTTCTTACAGTGCTAACGGCTGGCAACGCTGTGCAATGTTGGCCGTTAGCGAAGTAATAACGCTATAATCTGCTTGCGTTTCGTGCAGTATTTTGCGAAGCAGGAAAGGATAGCGTTAGATTGCCGTAGGCGGGTTGGAATTTCTGGCTGGCGCGGCAAAATGTAAAGAAAAAGGACGGATACATGCCGATTATCACGGTTGTCGGTGCGTCCGGTAATGTTCAGGTTACCGTAGACGGCGCACAGAATTCGGCCCTGTACAACCAGGCCACTGACCTGTCGAACCAGTTGAATTCAGTCATCAGCACTCTTGATGCACAGAATCTTTCTGCTGGGGATACAACCTTTAGCGATAGCAATAAGGCAGGCTACGGGGTTATTACCTCAGCTGGTTCTTACCGCGTTGCTGGTAATGTTGATTACCTGAGCATCGGTTCCGATGCCAACAGCCAGCCGGGTACGGCTCTTGATGGCTGGGTGAACGTTAATGCATACGGTGGCACTGCCTCCAGCATGACCGTTCTTGGCGGCACCAACACAGGTATTGCTTTCCGTGCAGGTGATCAGAGCGGCCAGTTCCTGGCTGGGTCTGGTGATAACCTGTTCGAAGGCAACAGCCTGTCCACCGCAGGT
This sequence comes from Acetobacter sp. DmW_125128, assembly GCF_008704325.1. Taxonomy (NCBI): domain Bacteria; kingdom Pseudomonadati; phylum Pseudomonadota; class Alphaproteobacteria; order Acetobacterales; family Acetobacteraceae; genus Acetobacter; species Acetobacter sp. DmW_125128. The sequence continues at coordinate 21,810 of NZ_VHOP01000020.1, forward strand.
AACTGGAACATCATGGCCGGTAACGGTGATGACACAGTGAACAGTGGTGCAGGTAACAACACCATCTCTGCAGGTCAGGGCCACAACACCATCGATCTGGGCTCGGGCATGAACTATGTTCATTCCGATGGTCAGGACACCATTACAGCAACCGCTGGTCGTCAGAGCGTTACCCTGTCTGGCAGCAGCTCTACGGTTCAGCTGTCTGATAACTCTCTGGTTGTGGATGCCAATGGTAGCCAGCAGATCACGGTTGGTGGTGCTTCCACCGTTACCGGTGGTTCTCTGGATTACATCAACTTCTCCGGTGCTACAGGCACTGTTGAAGGTGGCCAGAACAGCACGATTTCCGCTGCTCATGGCAACCTGCAGACCGAAAACACCGATTCTGCACTGATCAACGTTTCCGACAATCTTACCTTCATTGGCGGCACGGGCGAAACCACCATTACGGCTGGTCACGCTACGATCTTCGGTTCCAACGGTCTGGATATCCATGTTGCTGCAAGCCAGCAGGGCTTTATCGATGGTTCTGGCGCGAATAACCTGTTCGTTGCAAACGATGGTAACGAAACGCTGGATGGTGCGTCTTCTGCATTCGGGTTCCAGGCATTCGGTAACAACGCAGGCACAACAGGCACCCAGACTTTCATCGGTGGCACTGCTTCCGATACGCTGGTTGCCGGTGTAGGCGATGCCACCCTGGAAGGTGGTAGTGGTGCAGCTAACGTGTTCGGTTTCCGTAACAGTGTTGCTGGCGCAGATTACACCATTCAGGACTTTGGTAGCGCTGCTAACAACTCTGTTCTGCTGGTTGACTACGACTACACCAAGGCTTCTTTCCAGACAGACGTTCTGGATAAAGCAACACACAACGGTAACAACACCACAATTACTCTGTCTGACCACAGCCAGATTACATTTGTGAACGTTGATACCCTGAACGAAAACCAGTTTTCTGGTCTGAAGTAAGTCTTTAGAACAGGTTTACGTTCTTGCTTAAGAGGAAAGCCGGGCCTTAGGGTCCGGCTTTTCTTTTTGAAATAGGTTGTATAAAAAGATTGTGTGATATTTCTAAAGTATTGTGAAAGAATTAAAGCTTATGGCGTATTCTAAATTGCCGTGTGACACGCCAGAAAAGCAGCAATCTACCGAAGAAGCCCTTACCGCTAGTTATCGGGCCAGTATGCGTATTCAGGCTATGCGCATGGATGGCATAGTCCATGAAGCCTCTTACCTTCGGCATGAACTTTCACAGTCACAACGTCAGCTTAGTATCTGGCAGCATACATTATCCTGGCGTCTTACGGCTCCGTTAAGGGTGGTTCGGCATTTAAGTAAAGGGCAGCTACCAACAGGCCGAAAAATCTCGGACGTTTACCATAGGCTGCAAGAAATTTATCAGGATGAAGGTGTGGCAGGGGTGCGGTTTCGTATCTCTCATCGTTTGGCACGTTCATCCATTGGCCGTGCAGCTGAACGTCTATTTGAACGTAAGCCCGCCACAGTGGGTACTACTGTTGAGGGTGGGGACAAGAAAAATACAAGTATTTTAACGCATGAAGAAAAAATAAATCAGGTTTATTCTGCAAATGTTGGCAAGGAACGCTTAAAAGATTTGACGCCTCGGGTTCTGATTATTGCAGAGTTATCTCTGCGCCAATGTGCCAAATATCGCGTTTGGCAGAAAGAAGAGCAACTACGGTCTTTAGGGTGGCTTGTAGAGGTTGTTGATTGGCGAGAAACAGAAGAAGCTCTTTCAGCTCTTCAGGTATGCACAGAGGTTATTTTTTACCGTGTTCCCGCTTTTCCTGCGGTTGAAACACTCCTTAAGGAAACAAGGCGGTTAGAGCTTTCCCCTTGGTGGGAAGTGGATGATCTTATCTTTTCTGCAGAAGATTATAAGCAGAATGGCAATTTGGCCACTTTGGACAAACAGGAGCAAGAAGAGCTTCTGTTTGGCGTTCGGCTTTTTCGTAGATGTTTGTTGTCTTGCGATAAGGCCATTGCCTCTACACGTGTGTTGGCGCAGGCTATGCAGAAAGCCGGCATTCAGCATACCGTTGTTATAGAAAACGCGCTGGATCAGCAGACATTGGATGTGGTGGCGGACATCCGGCAAAATGGTGTGCCCCAGCATGATACGCAGCGCGAGATACGCATTGTGTATGGTTCTGGCACACGTACGCATGATGCAGATTTTAAGCTGGCGGCAGCAGGTATTCTTGCAGCCATGCAAGCAGACCCACGCCTTACACTGCATATTATCGGAGATCTTACTCTGCCATCAGAGTTTGATGCGTTGGGTGGGCGAGTGCAAACCCAGATAGGGTTAGATTACGCAGCTTATATGCAATTGTTGGCGCAGGCAGATATTACGATTGCCCCATTAGAACCTACGATTTTCAATGATGCCAAAAGCAATATCAAATTTCTGGAAGCCTCTGTTCTAAGTTTGCCTGTGGTCTGCTCACCGCGCGATGCGTTTATGCAGATTGTACAGGATGGTAAAAATGGGCTTGTCGCACAGACCGATACAGAATGGTGTGATGCCATTTTAAAGCTGGCCGTTGACAGCACATTACGAAAAACACTTGGCGATCAAGCCCGTAAGGATGTTCTGAACCATTATAGCCCAGAAGCCATTGTGAAAAATCAGGTTTTGCCAGCGTTCGGCAAGCCAGAAGTTCAGAAGTCATCAGAATTACGCATTTTATGTGCGAATATTTATTACGAGCCACGCTCTTTTGGCGGCGCAACATTTGTTGCAGAGGAAATGGCTCGCAGGCTTCAGCAGCAGGAAAACACAAAGGTTGCCGTGTTTACATCACGCCCTCCTTTGGCGCAGCGCGGCAAGGCGAGTATCCGCTATTGTATGGAAGGCACAGATATTTTGGGTGTTATCACGCCCCCAGATCATGATGCCGTAGCAGGGTTGGATAATGCCGATGCCACGCAAGCCTTTAAAAAGTGGGTGGAGGCATTCCGCCCTTCAATTGTGCATTTTCATGCAACACAAGGGTTGGGGCTAGGTTGTGTAAGGGTATGTATGGAAAAAAACATTCCTTACGTCATTACACTGCATGATGCATGGTGGTTATGTGAGCGGCAGTTCATGGTGAAAGCCGATGGACATTATTGCTTTCAGGAAAAAATCAATCTGCATACGTGCCAGCTTTGTGTGCCGCATGCACGTCATCTGGCGGAACGTCAGATATTGATGATAACGGCCATGCAGCATGCCGCACTATTGCTGACCCCTAGTGCCGAGCATCGTGCACTTTTTGTTGCAAATGGAATTCCGGCAGACAAAATTCGGGTAAACCGGAATGGTTTTTTGTGGCCCAAATCTTCTCATCCACAACGTCTTCCCGGCCAAAAACTACGCTTTGGCTACGTAGGCGGTACAGAAGAAATAAAAGGATACTCTCTTGTAAAACGCGCATTTGAAGCGCTGGAACGAGATGATTGGGAACTGGTTATCGTTGATAACAAGCTGAATCTGGGTATCAAATCTGTTTACACAGGAGCATGGAAAACACAGGGGCGTGTTTCCACAATTCCAGCCTATACGCGTGAGACAATAGACGACTTTTTCAATAGCATTGATGTGCTGCTGTTTCCTTCGCAATGGAAGGAAAGCTATGGCCTGACCGTGCGTGAAGCGTTATCGCGCGATGTATGGGTAATCTCTACCGCTCCGGGTGGTCAGGCGGAGGATATTGAGGATGGAGTGAATGGCACCCTTATTCCGATAGATGGCAGGCCAGAAACCCTGCATATGGCGGTGGAAAACCTTTTGGATACACCCGGATTTATGCAGGACTATGTAAATCCTCATAAAGCGACCCTTGCCACATTTGAACAGCAAAGTGCAGAGCTGGAAAAATGGCTGTACGAAGTGGCGCAAGTCTCAGGTTAACGCGTTGAACGTTTCAGATGGCCTATCTTCCAGCGTAGGCTATCTGCTGTGCTGATAACGTTATAAAGCGCTCGGCCTTTTGCTGTTGTGGCAGCAGGGGCTGATCTGGATTCGTTTTTGCAAAAGCTATCCATGATCCATTGGCGATCAAAGTCGGACGCTGGGGGAATAACCTCTGGCCACCGGTGTAAGTTCGAGATAGCGAAGCTGTTGTTCCGTAAGAGTTCCCGCTTGATAAAAGGCACCTGCCCAGAAGCAGCAACAGAATACCAGTGCGTGTGCATAGGGTTGGTGGGGAGAAAGCGAGCTAGAGGTGACTGTAGATCGCTCCAGGCTGCCTGAAGAGGAACTCCGGCCTCTTGCAGCGCAACGGATAACCCTAATTCCCCATGCCAGATAATTTCATTCCGACTCATTTGTTCAAATGGGAGGGAAAAAACACGCTGCACTGGTGCTGCTTGCAGTGTGTGCCGCGAAAGCCCAACAAACCATGATTGCAAATGTGGTGTGATAAGGCGGGAGGCAACAAGCCCCCAAGCAGGTAACGTATATGCGTGTGCTTGTTTTACTACATCGGCAAGAGGTCGAAATGGCCCGAAGACACTGTCATTCGCTAAAAGTACGTAAGGAGCTTGATCTGCAACGTTTTTTTGGAACAAGAAACGCCATGCTCCAAAGTCCATTCCTCCGTTAGGGCGTTGCCAAACGTGAATATTATTTTTTTTACAGAAAACAATGGTTTCTTTATCTATTGGGGTTTCACCAGAAAGAACCAGATGCAGAATAAAACCGCAATCCAAAATGTTTTTTAGGTAAAACCGTGTAAAAATCGGTAAAATACCGTCTGGTGCGAATGCAGCAAAAAGACATACAGACCCCACCGGTAAACCTGTGTCTGAAAAGCCACATGATCCGTTTTTGCTGACAGGATCGGAAGGATTTAAAAGATGCTGCATTTTTTAAGTTGGTTTTTTCATCAAAATGTGACTACAAGCCCTTAAAGCATAGGCATGATAGCCAAATAATTCTTGTGCATACAGTTCTGTCTGAAAGGGAGTTAGTACTTCATGAGCAAGGCCTTTATTGCAGCAGTGATCCAGGACTCGATCAACTGCACCGGCGTTGCCGCCAATCAGGCAGCGAATGACCTTATTGATGCGATTGTAGAAGAACTGAAGCGTGAAGGTGGTTTTACACTTCCTTCTTTCGGAACGTTTACAGTGCGTAAGACCAAAGCTCGTAAGGCCTTGAACCCTCGCACGGGTGAGCAGGTAAAGGTCAAAGCTGGCAAAACGGTACGTTTTAAAGCAAGCCCGAATCTGAAAAAGGCTGTTTAAGCCTGAACAATCGGGTAGCTGCATAAGCTTTGGAAAAAGTCTTACGGATATTGTTCCGTAAGGCTTTTTTTATCAGGAATGCTCTGGGGTAATGTCTTCCAGCCTATCCAGTTTGCGCAGGCCGGGAAACAGCATCATCCAGATTCCACTAATGCATAATGTGCCAATACCGCCTAATACAACGGCAGGAATGGGGCCAATAGCAGCGGCCAGCATACCGCTTTCAAATTCCCCCAACTGGTTGGATGAACCAATAAAAAGCATATTCACCGCAGAAACGCGGCCACGCATTTCATCTGGCGTGCCTAATTGAACCAGTGCTCCGCGTACCATAACGCTGATCACATCCGCTCCGCCCAATATTGCCAACATGATAACTGAAACGGCGATGGAGCGAGAAAAACCAAAGGCAATGGTGGCAAAACCAAAAATGGCAACGGCTGCAAACATCCACAATCCAGCATGTCGCCCTAAAGGATGACGGGCTAAAATAGCGGCCACCAATAATGCACCAATACCAGGAGCAGCCCGCAGCAAGCCTAATCCCCAAGGGCCTGCATGCAAAATATCATTTGCAAAAATGGGAAGCATGGCTGTCGCCCCGCCCAACAGCACAGCAAATAGATCTAGAGAAATAGCGCCTAGCATAGTGGGCTTGCGGCGTAGAAAAGCAATGCCGCCAAAAACAGCGGCTAGGGTTGCAGGCTGTTTGGCGCGGGTTGGAAACTGCAATTTCATGGAAAAAGTACAAAATGCGGCAATAGCAAAGCTAAGCGCGCACAATGCATAACATACCCCTGCGCCCAAACCGTATAGCAATCCGCCCAAAGATGGCCCAGCGATACAGGCAACCTGAAACAGAGAGGAAGAAAGAGCCGCTGCACGTGGAAAGAGTGCAGGAGGAACCAGAGAAGGCAGAAACGTTTGCTGCGCGGGTGCTTCAAAGGCGCGGCAGATGCCAAATACCACCACAAGCCCGTAAATCATGAGGGAGGTGAGGTGATGCGAGAATGAAGCATACGCCATGAACGCCGTAGCAAGCGCCTCGATCACCTGGCACGAGATAACAATACGTTGCCTGTTATGCTGGTCTGCTGCGTGCCCGGCAGGGAATATAAACAGCACCATAGGTAGAAATTGTGCCAGCCCCACAAAACCCAATGCGGCTGCACTATGGGTAAGAGCATAAACCTGCCACCCTACAGCTACTGCCTGTACTTGAGATGCAAAGGCAGAAAGTGTTCTTCCTCCCAGAACAGCAGGAATACCCTGTTGCTTCAAAAGCGAGGGAGGCGGCGCAGAAGGGGGTGTCATGAGAACGGGGGCAGTCTGATAGAGCAAAAGAAAAAGCACTAATGGCGTTTTCTATCAGAGAAAGGAATATTCCGTAACGTCAAGAGTAAGTGTGAGTATCAGAAAACTTATTCAGAATAGTTTTACATTTCATGATAAAGTATTCTGAAAGTATGGTGAATGTTAAAGTCATATAAATAAATATAGAATTTATTTATGATTATTTCTATAAAATACAAATTTCAACAATACATTGCGGGTGAATATATTCATTTAATTTTTATAAAAATAAAAACACGAATATTTTTTAAAGAGATTAGGTTCTGGCTGGGGCGGGAGGATTCGAACCTCCGCATGGCGGAATCAAAATCCGCTGCCTTACCGCTTGGCTACGCCCCATCAGCATTAAGCTGCCAGTGCCGCTCTTTTAAGGCAAACTGACAGCTTTCGTAAAGTCTGTTTTTCATATCTTTGTCAGAAGAAAAAAATTAATGGCCTTCTGCAAAGCTAGAATCTGCATCCGGAAGAGCCTCCAGATCTGGCAATCCGTCATCCAGAGAGGCCGCTTCATCACCTGCGGGAAAGAGGCCAAAACGGCCAGCTTTGTCTAACGCCAGATCCAGAGCCGCCATGGTGCTGCCCATATCGGGGCTGTCATCTTTTTCCCATGCACGCAAAGTGTGGGCCCATATGCCCACAATCATGTTCACGCGTACAAATCCGCCTAGCCCGTTGGCGCTAATGCCTGCGGCATCTGCCATCCAGCGCATGCTTTCAAGCGTGGCACCACCTAGAATGATAGCTAGGGGAGGATCCATCGGCAGGCTACGCAGCACAGAACTGAGGCCTTCACGGTATTGCTGGAATACATCCAGCCGGCGCATCAACAGGTCAAACAGGCGTTCACGGGTGTTGCCGCTTACTGTGTCATCAGCCAACGCGACATCATCCGCCATGCGCCCAAGACGAAGCAAGATGGAAGCCTTAAGCGGAAAGCGCTGCCGCGCCTCACGCAGGGAAAGGCCTGCATCACGCGCGGCATCCAATACAGAAATGTGCGACCAACCACGTTCTGCAGAAAGTGTTAGAGCTGATGAAACCAGCGCTGCATCAAAATCATCATTGTCCATTTAAAAACCTGCGCGAGAAGAAAGAGAAAATATAATCAATGGGCATAAAGGCAAAAATCAGGATGCAAGTTCCTTGGCGCGCTTAACGGCAGCAGCAATGGCGGTTGAAACGGCCTGTGGCCATGCATCGGAGGCCATCAGAACTTTCAATGCGGCTTCTGTAGTGCCACCGGGGCTTGTAACGTTCCGGCGTAACTCTGCGGCATCTGTGGGAAGCTGATGCAACATCTGCCCCGCACCATAAATGGTGCCGCGCGCCAGCGCACGGGCGGTTGGTGCGTCCAACCCTTGTTCTATGCCAGCCTGTTCTAGCAGTTCAGCTAGAAGAAAAACATAAGCAGGCCCGCTGCCAGAAATAGCGGCTACGGAATCAATTAACCCTTCCTGATCCACCCATACGGTTTTACCCACAGCGCTGAGGAGTTGATCACACTGCTTTTTCTGCTCTGCGGAGGCTTCGGGCGGTGCATAAAGCCCGCTCATGCCTGCACCTAAAGCCGAGGGAGTGTTGGGCATACTTCTGATAATAATAGGAGAGGCCGAAGTGTTCCCTTCCCGATAAGCTGCCAGTAGGCTGGCAATGGTGCGGCCAGCCATAACGGAAAGCAGTGTGGCGTTAGGGAAGTGTTGGGCCAGTTCTGCCAGAACGCCATTGGCTTTTTGGGGTTTGACGGCAACCAGAATAATATCTGGCGCAAAATCTGCCGGAATGGCCTCTAGAGAGCGCACAACACGGTGGGGAGCAGGAAGCTCTGCCAGGTGCCGGTCTATAACTACAGAAGGGGCTAACCCATGCGCTAGCCAGCCTTCCAACATGGCACCACCCATTTTACCGCAACCGACGAGAAGGATGGAGGGCAGGAGGGGGGTGTTTGTCATTATGCTTCTCCCTGACAATCAATCATGGCTGTTGCGAGTGCCGTTTTGGCATCCAACCCTGCGTGCAGAAAAAAACGAAAAGCAGGGTAAAAACGTTCGCATTCAGCCAATGCAATGTCGATCATATCTTCGAATACATCGGTAACGGATGGTGTACCGCGCAACAGCAGAGCATGGCGAAAGAGCAGAACGCCGTCTTCTGTATCCAGGCTGAAATGGCCAACCCATATCTGCTCATTCGCTAGCCCGATCAGTTCGTACAGATCGGGGTGCTGTGTGGGGGCTGCCTTAAGATCAAACGCACAGGTAAACAGAATAGCGCCCAGTTCGGCTGACCATGAAAAAAACAGCCCGTAATCACACCAGCGGGAAGGGGCTTCTGCTGCCATTTCCGTTGGGGTGCAGCGTTCAAATGTCCAGCCATGCCCACCAATTACCTGTTCCATGAGATCAAGCGGGTTGGTGAGCATGGAGGATGCTTCAGAGGTCAATGCTGGCATGGGGGTGCTCCGTGCCTGCGGGAAGGCAGAAAAGAATATTTAAGGGGAAGTGCGGCTTCAGCCGTGGTGCTGGTGCCCATGATCGTTGTTGTTATGGGCCAGCTTGTGTTCCAGAGCCGTTACGCGTTCTTCCAACGCAGCCAAGCGGCGTTCGGCATCTTCCTGGCCAATCCGCGCCTGGGCGGCTAGGTCACGCATCACTTCAAATTCTTCACGGCGCACAACCTGTAGGCCAGTCAACACTTCATCTACACGGCTGCGAACAATAGCGTTAATTTCTTCGCGCACACCTGTAAGGGCGGAAAAAGCTCCACCGGCCACGCCGGCAAGATCATCAAAAAAGCGCGGTTTGTCAGCCATAGCCGGTTTCTCCATCATTCTGGTTTGCGGCATAAACGTTAGCAAAGTGTGTTTATGCCGTTATCTTACATTCTGGGCTTTATAAAGAGTATGAGCGCCAGATGCCACGCCTTACTTTTAGCGGCTGCGGGATATATGGGTATCAGCTATTCATATGGTGCCGGGCATCCATTGACCGTGCCTTTGAGCGTTCCCATTATTATAAGTAATGTCATGAAAAAACTGTGGGCATGCGCATGCTCTTTTATGCGGCCTTCAGGGATATGGAGAAAGTGATTTATGAACAATTTAACGGCGGAGGCATATCTTAAACCCCGTCTGGAAGCTTTTGTGAAAGAGGCAGAACAGGCCGGGTATTCCCGTGATGTTGTGATTGCTCTGCTTATGAGTTTGCTGGATACGGATAATTTTTCCGATTCCCGCCCTGCTCAGCAGGGAGGTGCCGCATGAGCGTGCGTGATCCGTATGACGTGCTAGGTATTTCTAAAAGTGCCAGCCAAGATGATGTGCGCAAGGCCTATCGTAAATTAGCCAAAAAATACCATCCCGACCTGAACCCTGATGATAAAAAGGCCGAAGAACAATTCAAAGCCGTTAATCAGGCTAATGATCTACTGTCTGATCCAGAAAAGCGCGCACGTTTTGATCGCGGTGAAATTGATGCTGCCGGGCAGGAACGGCACCCCGGTTTTGGCGGCGGAGGCGGGTTTAACGATTTTGGCGGGGGTGCGGGTGGCTTCCGCTATAGTGGCGGCCCCGGTGGTGCAAGCGGCTTTACAGAAGAAGATCTGAGCGATCTGTTTGGAGGCATGTTTGGTGGGGGTGGCCGGGCGCGGCGTTCTGGCCCACGTAAAGGGGAAGATCGATCCTATACGCTTAAGGTCAGTTTTCTAGACGCTGTAAACGGCGGTAAATCTCGTATTACCTTGCCAGAAGGCAGCACGCTGAATGTGACAATCCCTCCGGGGATAGAAGACGGCAAAGTGTTGCGTCTGCGTGGTAAAGGTGCCCCCGGTGTGCAAGGTGCCCCCGGTGTGCAAGGTGGCCCAGACGGAGATGCGCTTATTACCGTTACCGTGATGTCTGATCCCACATATACGCGGGAAGGGAATGATCTGCGGGAAAATCTGGATGTAGATCTTAAAACCGCTGTGCTGGGTGGGGCTATCATGGTGCCAACCCCAACAGGCACGGTGAAGATGAATGTGCCTGCAGGTTCAGATACGGGCACCGTATTGCGGCTTCGTGGCAAAGGCGTGCAGGCGCACGGGGCCCGCCCAGCAGGTAATCTGTATGTGACGTTGCAAGTGAAAATTGGCAAGCCAGATGCCGATTTGCAGGAGTTCCTGAAAAATTGGAATCCTGCAGAAGAAAAGTAATTCAGGCCGATAAATCTTTCCCTGCCCATTATATTTTGGGCGGGGAAAGTGGCGGAAATTCAGATATCAGCCGTCATCGCGGTAAAGTGGGATCTCCATTTTATGCCCATCTTTTTGAACCAGAACCAATTGAGCTGTATTTTCTGAAAGACGAGTCAGCGTAGCGGTTACGTCTTCTTGCTGTCCTTCCCATACCTCGTTGGATTTACGCGCCAGGGCAAAGTGGTTTTGCTTTACAACTTTGCTAATGTTGTCCGGTACAACAACCATTAAGCGTGCTGCGGGGCCAACAGCGCGGTTACCCATAATGGTAATGGGTTCCATAACCATTGTGACAGCCCACTTACCCATAAAACTTGCAATGGAATAAGGCTGGGCTGGTGCAGCTTTTTCTGTTGTAGCCGGTTTCTCTGGGGTTTGGGCAAACACGGGGGAGGCAAGGAGGCTGGTGGCAAGAAGGGCCGAAGCAATCTGTTTCAAGTCTGAAACTCCAAATGAATTTCTTCTTATGTGAACCCCGGGCAGGGGTGGCGTCCACCCCATTTTAGGGAATGGGGCAACCCTATGGCCCTTGACGAAAGAGACAATCGTAGCCAGATAAGTGCTATGAACAAATCAGCATTGCATAAAACGAAAAGGACACAGGTATGAGCGAAGCAGAACAGCAAAATAGTGTGGTTTCTTCTGCTTCTGCAGTTTCTGCTTACAATACCATTTCTTTTAAAGAATGCTGCCAGATGGCTGGTGCCATGTTTTTTGTATTTTCTTGTCTGGCTTTGGGGCTGCACGCTATTTATTACGCAGGGTATTAACAAAAAGGCCGGTTCCCCGGCCTTTTTATTTTACTCGTGGCGAAGCGTCACAACAAGCACATCACGATAAGCCGGTAAGGCAGGGTTTACGGCCTGTACGGGGGTAACCCCATGATACACACGGCTATCATTTACAAAAGCTGTATCCAGCGGGTTGGTGAGCGTAAAGCCCCCCACGCGTTGGCGGTTGAGATCGTGAATGGATGTTTCTCCGCGAGCAATATTTTCTCTGCGGATCATCACAACACATACCCAGTCCACGCCATCTCGGTGCAAACCTTCCGGCGTGGGTTGCCCGGCAGCATTTTTACTGGCTTCAATTCGGAACTGATGAATTTCTGCATGCCATGCCGGAGGGCGCTGTTTGGCTGGCGTCATATCCACGGCCAGCTGGTGCATAAGTTTTAGAATGGACAGTAAAGCCGGGTTCTTACCAATTTCTGGTAATACCGGTTGAAACCAACGTTCAATCCCCCCATTCAGCGTATTGTAATCACGGCTCTGGTAATGGGGTTGATGTGGTTTACGCAGAATTTCCTGATCAGAAAGTGAGAACGTGGCATAGCGGCGGCGGCGATAGCGCCCGCCATCCGCCATATACCGGTCACACCCCAGATCATTCCAGCTTGCGGCAAACTGGTCCCAATCAGCTAACCCAAAACCTTGCAGGATGGGGCGCATACTTGCTGCTTGCAGGAAGGCGAAGCCCTCCTGCGCCAGCGGTTTTTCAATACAATCAAGAGGGGCTGTCCCCCCTGAAAGGTTCAACCCTGTTTCAGGCATGTGGTGGTTCTTTTGCTGCAGGCGGTGCTTCTGGAGCAGAAGATTTGGCTTCTTCCTGCACCTGAGCGGCCCGTTGGTTAATTTTTTCAAGCAGTTCTGGCGGCATTGTATCCATTGCCAAATGGACCGGGGTGCCAGGCGGCGTGGTGGAGTAGGATGTTGGGGTATAGAATTTTACGCCCTGAGCAGCCATGCGGTTTGCAATGCGGCGGTAAAATTCGCGCTGCACTTTCCACTTCATCATAGGTGCGGTTTTGATGGAGCCAACCAGCACAGCGCCGTTTCCGTCCGAACTATCAACACCCAGATCAACGTAGTCAGACAAGATGATGTTCTTGTAAGCGTCTTCCTTGCGCATTTCCTGAACGGTGTCCTGCATGATCTTGGCAACTCGTTCGCTGCTTTCGGTCAGATCCACCGTCTGATGCACAATAACCTGGTTAAACCCACGGGCAGTATTGGCAATGGAGGTTACGGATGAGAAGGGGATAATATGCAAGTCACCATCCACAGAGCGAACGCGCAATGTACGGATGGAAAGATGCTCAACAATACCAGCAATCCCGCCGGTAGTTACCCAATCGCCTACCTGAATGGCATCTTCTGCCAGCATGAAGAAGCCGGTGATAACGTCTTTAACCAGACTCTGTGAACCAAAGGAAAGACCAACCCCCAAAATACCAGCGCCTGTGAGCAGGGGGGTAACGTTAATACCAATCTGAGACAGCGTGGTGACTGTTACAAAAATGATAATAACGGCCAGCAAAACGGTACGGATAATAGGCAGCACAGTGCGCAAGCGTGCCGCGCGCGCAGCCTGTGCGCTGGATGTGTAACGGGTAATCTGTTTTTCCAGCAGGCCGTTTACGACCTCCCATGCAACAGCAGCAACTGTCATGCCGATAAGCAGGCAGATGGCGGCACCAATCAGACGTTCACCCAGCGCAGAACTAAAGAAGAAGCGGAAGCTGGGAATGCTCCAGCTTTGTGCCAGACAGATGGCGGTAATAAAAATAATGGCAATGGTAATAATCCGGCGCACGAACGGGTAATAGAAATCCGCGCGCTTTTGCATGCCCGGATAACTGGCTTCCAACGTGGGGCTGATACGGAATAGCTTATCCTGCAAACCATAAGCCAACAGGGCAATAACGCGGGAAAGCACCAGGCAGAGGAAGGTCAACAGTGTTCCGCGCAGGATCCACTGATAGCCTCCTTTAAGATGTGCGGCCCAGACAAACCACAGCGCCATGTCCAGGAACATCACGGGCACCCACCACACATGCGCCAGCGTGCCGGCAAAAGCCCAGAGGGCATTTTTACGCATGTTGGGGGAGGGTTGCAGGGCCCGTGCCACAATATGGCGGAGCCGCCAGATAAAGGCTGCAATAATTAGATGCTGGATCAGCACCACAGCACGTTGCATGGCATCTACACCGCGAGGGCTGAGATCAAACTCACTCCCCAAGGTAGATAGGCAGATCACAATGGAAGGGGCAGCCACCAGCACGTTCCACCAGCGTGTGAGCAGGCGTGCCGTTTCATCCGATGCAGGAATAAGGCGGATAGCGTAGGAGCGGGGTGCCAATGTTGTTTCCACAACCAGATATAGCCCACGCGCAATGGCGTAAGCGTTAATAAGGGTGAGAGAAACAGTATGAGCTTGCGCTGTGGTGGTTAAAAATTCTGCGCCCAAATAACCAACAAGCAGGCACACCCCAACAGGCAGAAGTTTGATAAGGAAGTGCAGTGCATTATACGGTACGCGAACTAAATAGCGTAAAACTTCGGTGCCACGCCGCTGGTCATTTTCACGCGTTTGGGTGGTATTCGCATCATTTGCTGCTGCGGCATCGCTACTATCAGCTGCGGCAGCAGATTCGGCAGAGGCCTCTAGCCGCTTTTCTCGGTTTTCTGCATGTTGCGTTACAGAGTTCAGCGGTTTGCGCATTGCAATGCTGGTGGCGCGTTCCAGAACCAGAGCAAGGCCAATAATCAGCAGGGCACGGCTAAACGCATCAATCAGGGTCTGCCGAGAGGCCGGGTTGCGGATTTCGTTTTTGAACCACGGGCCAACAATACTCAAATCTTTAAAAAGACTGGTAAAATTGTTCAGGTAGCCATGAATCGAACTTTGCAGAGTATCCAATTCTGAATGGACATCGCTGTCTATAACAGCGTTATCTGCCTGTGGTTTGGCAGCCGCTGGGGCAGGTGCCGCTTTAGGTGTGGCGGCAGGTAAGCCCTTGGCCATAAGGGAAAGGGTTTTAGAAAAATCTTCCCGCTTTTGCGGATCGTTCAGAACGTTCAGTAACTGCTGCGCGTCCTGTTGTGTCAAACCGGTGGTTTGAGGAACAGTTGCTGCCGTATCCGCACGCGCATGCGTAACAGGGAAAAGAAACCCCAATCCCAACGCAAACAGGCAAAAAAGCCGACAAAGCCATGCAGCCAAGGAAGGCGACTGAGGCGGAGAGGGTGAAAAGGATAGACTCTGATCCGGACTATTGGCCGCCATGGGGGCGCTGCATCCTTTGCTGAACGGGTAAAAATATCCAAGGGCACGCAAGCAACAGCCATGCCCAGTCTGCCTCTAGGGTAGGAGGCAAATTGGGCGGTATCAAGATGATGCGTGCTGATAGCAGTTGTTCAGAAGGGAGTGGATAAACTACCGGTGTGGTTGGAAGGGCGCAACTTGCTGTGTTTCTGCCCGGATAACCAATGTGCCAGCTATAAGATCATGCAGCCCCTGCTTGCGCCGCGTAAACGCAACCATAATGACGCCGATATACAGCAGTGGGAAAGAAATAAACGCCTTAATGACAAAGCGCAGAATAGCCTGCGCCAAGCTGATCTGCCCGCCTGAAAGTGTGACGACTTCCAACCGGCATACCCGTTTGCCGGGTGTGCCACGGAGGGAAGATGCCTCAAATAACACGTAATAGATTGCCGGAATAAGGGCGAGCAGCAGACTGGCGAGTGGCCAAGGCCCTGTGTGAATGTGCGGAATAAGAACGGAGATATTTTCAGGCTGCACGAAGGAGGCAACATCCACCACATTCATGCTTTGCCCAGAGCCATCAAGGGGAAGTTCCTGCCAATTAACAGTGACATTGGGTGCAACAAAAAACCCCAGAACGGTTTCTATGGCCCCAAGAATAATGCCATCAATCAGAAAGGCCCATACCCGCCACCAGAAGCCAGCGTAAATCCATACAGGAGCGGGCGTGCCGGGCTGCATTCCATAAAAATCGCCAGAAGGAGCCCCCCAGCCAGGGGGCGGTGCCGAATTGGACATAAGGGCCTGCTCCGCAGGAAAGATAAGTAAATAAACAGTTGGGGCAGATAGTGGCGCTTAGCTGCGGTAAGATCCGTTGATATCAATATAGCCGTGGGTCAGATCGCAGCTCCAAACCTGAGCGGTGCCTGTGCCAAGGCCAAGATCAACTGCAATATCGATTTCCTGCCCTTTCATATGCGCCACCACGGGGGTTTCGTCATATCCCTCTACAACGGTGCCATTACGGGCAATGCAGACACCACCAATAGAGACAGAAAGCGTATCGCGGTCTGCGGGTTCCCCACATTTGCCAACAGCCATCACAATGCGGCCCCAGTTGGCATCTTCCCCTGCTACGGCGGTTTTTACCAGTGGGGAATTGCCAATAGCCATGGCAACACGCCATGCAGATTGATCGGATACAGCGCCGCTGACCTGAATGCTCATCAGCTTGGTAATGCCCTCACCATCCCGAATAACCAGCAGGGCGAGATCATGCAGAACGGCGTTCAACGCGGTGCGGAAATCAGCCAGTTCTGGGTTTGTTAGAGCATCTGTGGTGGCGGCAATATCAAGATTCTGCGCGGCCCCGGTTGCAAACAGCAGCACCATGTCAGACGTTGAGGTGTCCGAGTCCACCGTAATGCAATTGAAGGTTTTTTGGATACCTGCAATCAACAGGGTTTGCAGCACAGATGCAGGCAGCTTTGCATCGGTTGCAACAAAGGCAAGCATGGTGGCCATGTCTGGCGCGATCATGCCACTGCCTTTGGCGATACCTTGAATAATAACTTCCGTGCCTTTGAGTGTGGCCTTGCGCACGGCCACTTTGGGAAAGGTATCCGTGGTCATGATCCCGCGTGCGGCATCTTCCCACCCGTTTTCTGAAAGGGCGGTATGCAGTGCTGGAAGCGCAGAGGTGATGCGCTCAGCAGGCAGAATTTCCCCAATAACACCGGTAGAAGCTAAATAAACATTTTTGGCAGAACAGCCTGCCAGTTTGGCTGCGGCTTCTGCTGTGGCTTCACATGTTTTGCGTCCGGCTTGGCCAGTAAATACGTTGGCGTTCCCGGCATTTACAACCAATGCGCGGGCCTCCCCTTTGGGCAGAATAGCACGGCACCAATCTACAGGTGCGCCGGGGCATTTGGATTTGGTAAATACGCCCGCAACTGTGGTGCCGGGGGCCATTTCAGCCAGAACCAGATCTGTGCGGCCTTTATAACGAATACCAGCTGCAATAGCGCCAAGGCGAATCCCACGCACAACACCAAGTTCCGGCATTGGCAGGGCCAGGGGGGAAACGGGGATTGTCTGCGCCATCTGGCGGTATCCTTAAAGGGTATCTGTGCAAAAACCTCGCCCTGCATATCTAAGGGCGAGGTTTGCGGTTTAATGGTTTTATTTCTTGGGTGCGGTAGCCGGTGCTGGTGCATCAGCTAGCGGCTTGCCGGTATTGGGGTCAAAACGCACGATTTTAACCTGATTGGTGGCTTTATCCACAGCTTCACGTACATATTTCTGGATAAGAGCCTGACGGATTTTGTCCCGTACAGAATCCAGTGTGGGAACCGGGTCTGTGCGTGTGTCCAGCACCTGAATGACATGGTAGCCATACTGGCTTTTTACCGGAGTGCTGCTGATTTCACCTTTTTTCATGGCGAATGCAGCATCAGAGAAGGCCGGGATCATGTCTGTTTTCTTGAACCAGCCCAGATCACCACCGTTTTGCTGGGCGCTGCCCTTGTCGGTAGAAACTTCTGCGGCCAATTTACCAAAATCTGCGCCAGCCTTCAGCTTCTTGATAACATCATTAGCTTCTGCTTCGGTTTTCACCAGAATATGGCGGGCATGCACTTCTTTTTCGGCTGGCTTGCCTGCGTAATTCTGATCATAATACTGCTTAATGGCATCATCATTCAGGTGTGGCATAACCTGCTCAGACAACCACGCATTCTGCAATGCGGTGTTGGAAGCATTCACCATCATCTGCTGGGTTTCAGGCTTTTTGTCCAACCCTTCTTTCTGCGCCGTAATCAGAATGGCTTTCTGATCTGCTAACTGGTTGACCAGCATGGGGAAAATAAGGTTCGGGGGAAGCTGGCGCATCTGCGGTGGCAAAGAGATCATGGCCGTCTGCACATCAGACAGCGTGATTTTTTCACCATTCACGGTGGCTACCACAGCGTTGGGGTCTGCTGGCTTTGCAGGTGCGGCCGAAGCTGCGGGAGCGGGGTCTGCTGCAAAGGAGGGCGTGCAAAGGGTGGTGGTAGCAAAAAGAGCTGCTGCTGCCAGGCCAAACGCGTGGGGAATAAGCCGCATGTGTATTAAAACCTTTAAAGCCATTAAAACCTATTTATCCTGTATGAAGGAGGGCTTTCCACCCGGCAACCCCTGTTTCAATCCTGCTTCCACCGGTACGGTTGGTTGACCGCAACCCGCCCCGGTCCTATTTTGCACGGCAAGCCAGCCATGCCAGTGTCCCTTGCTGCATTACCATTTGGGGTAGTGCAGGGGTAAGGGGCCGCATTGTTCCGGAAAGGTGTTCATGCTTTCACGCTTTGTCCGCGCCCTGTTCGGCACCGCCAACGACCGGACGCTTAAGATATTTCAACGCCGGGTGCCGGAGATCAACGCGCTTGAACCACAGGTACAGGCGCTGGATGATACCGCCCTTTCCGGCAAAACGCAGGAATTCCGAGATCGGATCGCCAAAGGCGAAAGTCTGGATGATCTGCTGCCCGAAGCCTTTGCTGTGTGCCGTGAGGCCTCGCGCAGGGTGTTGGGGATGCGGCATTTTGACGTGCAGTTGATTGGCGGCATGGTGCTTCATTCTGGCCGAATTGCAGAAATGCGCACCGGGGAAGGTAAAACCCTGGTGGCCACGCTGGCTGTGTATCTCAGCGCGCTAGCGGGCAAGGGCGTGCATGTTGTGACTGTGAACGACTATCTTGCCGCGCGTGACGCGGCAGAGATGGGGCGGCTTTACAGTTTTCTGGGCCTAACAACGGGCGTGATTGTGCCCAATATGCCCGATGATGCGCGCCGCCAAGCTTATGCGTCTGATATTACCTACGGCACAAACAACGAATTCGGCTTCGATTATCTACGTGATAATATGAAGTACCAGTTGGGCGAAATGGTGCAGCGTCCCTTCTACCACGCCATTGTGGACGAAGTGGATTCGATTCTGATTGATGAAGCCCGTACCCCCCTGATTATTTCCGGGCCGGCGGAAGACAGTTCAGATCTATATCGCGCAGTAGATGCCGTGGTCGCCCAGCTTGTGCAGGACCCCACTACCTTTGAAAAAGATGAAAAGTTCCGCACTGTTATTCTGACGGATGCAGGTTCTGACCATGTGGAAAATCTGCTGCGTCAGGCAGGTGTGCTGGATGAAGGCGGCCTTTACGATTTGCAGCACGTAGCTGTGGTGCATCATGTTCAGCAGTCTTTGCGCGCGCATACGTTATTCTCGCGGGATGTGGATTACATCGTGCGGGATGGCAAAGTGGTGATTATTGACGAATTCACTGGCCGTATGATGGAAGGCCGCCGGTATTCCGACGGCCTGCATCAGGCGCTGGAAGCCAAGGAACACGTGGAGGTTCAGCAGGAAAATCAGACGCTGGCTTCCATTACCTTCCAGAATTATTTCCGCCTTTATCCCAAGCTTTCCGGCATGACCGGCACCGCCATGACAGAGGCGGATGAGTTTGCAGAAATCTACAATCTGGATGTGGTGGCTATTCCCACCAACCGTCCGGTTGCGCGTAAGGATGAAGACGACGAGATTTATCTGACAGAGCAGGAAAAGTTTGCTGCTGTTGTTAAACTCATTCGGGATGTGCATGAACGTGGCCAGCCGATTTTGGTCGGCACCACGTCTATTGAAAAAAGTGAAGCGCTCTCAGATCTGCTGAAAAGCGAAGCTATCCCACATCACGTGTTGAACGCCCGTTTCCATGAGATGGAAGCCAAGATTGTGGCGCAGGCAGGTGCGCCGGGTGCCATTACCATTGCCACCAACATGGCTGGCCGCGGCACGGATATTAAGCTCGGCGGCAATGTGGAAATGCTGATCTCCCAAACCTTGGGAGAAATGGAAGATTCCCCAGAGCGTGATGCGGCTGAAAAAGAAATCCGTGATCGCGTTGCGCGAGATCATGATATCGTGCAGCAGGCTGGTGGCCTGTACGTTGTTGGCACGGAACGGCATGAAAGCCGGCGTATTGATAACCAGCTACGCGGTCGAGCTGGCCGTCAGGGTGATCCCGGTAATTCCAAATTCTTTATCTCGCTTCAGGATGACCTGATGCGTATTTTCGGTTCAGACCGCATGAGCGGAATGTTCCAGAAAATGGGCATGAAGGAAGGCGAGGCCATTGTTCATCCATGGTTGAGCAAGGCGCTGGAACGGGCACAAAGAAAAGTCGAAGCCCGCAACTTCGATATGCGCAAGAACACGCTCAAATATGATGACGTGATGAATGATCAGCGCAAGGAAGTGTATGCCCAGCGCCGTGAGTTTATGGCGACTGAGGATGTATCTTCCATTGTGACGGAAGCGCAGGAAGATGTTATTGATGCGATGGTAGCGCGCCGTATCCCAGAAAAATCCTTTGCGGAACAATGGGATGTGGCTGGCCTGACGGAAGATGTGCAAAAAATCTTCGGTCTGGATCTGCCGATAGCAGCTTGGGCCAAGGAAGACGGCATGGACGCCGAGGCTGTGGCGGATCGGATCAGCCAAGCAGCCACACAGGCGCAAGCTGCCCGAGCCGCCAATATCGGCCCAGACTTAATGCGCTTTATTGAAAAGCAGATCTTGCTGACAACATATGATGCGGTGTGGAAAGAGCATCTGCATGCGCTGGATCAGTTGCGGCAGGGCATTGGCTTGCGTGCTTATGGCCAGAAAGATCCGCTGAACGAATATAAGCACGAAGCTTTCCAGCTATTTACATTCATGTTGGAAGAAATGCGCCAGCGTGTGGTTGGGCTGATGGCGCGGGTGGAAGTAACGCCTCCGCCAGCGGCTGTTGATCCGTTTGCCGATACGGCAGAAATCCATGCTGATCCGGAAGTGCAGGGATACGCCTCGGAACCGGGGCCTGGTCTTTCACCCGGTGCATCGCCGGAAATGGCTACGCCTATCGGTGGTAGCGCCATTATGCCGGATGATCCTTCAAGCTGGGGTGAGACACCTCGTAACGCGCCCTGCCCATGTGGTTCGGGCCAGAAATACAAGCATTGTCACGGGCGGCTTGTCTAAAGCCCGCCCGGCACTGTTGCAGACGACAAGGTAAGGAAGATGGCTGGTCATTCCCAGTTTAAGAACATTATGCACCGTAAAGGTGCGCAGGATGCAAAACGCTCTAAGCAGTTTGGTAAGGTTATTCGGGAACTTACGGTGGCAACGCGTTCAGGCTTGCCTGATCCAGCAGCAAACCCGCGCTTGCGTGCAGCTATTTCAGCTGCGCGTGAAGTCAATATGCCTAAAGACACGATCGAACGCGCCATTAAAAAGGCATCTGGTGCCGCAGGTAGTGATGACTATGTGGAAGTGCGCTACGAAGGGTACGGCCCTGCCGGTGTGGCGATTATTGTTGAAGGCCTAACCGACAATCGCAATCGTACGGCATCTGATGTGCGCGCTGCTTTCTCCAAACACGGCGGGTCTATGGGGGAAAGCAATTCCGTTTCCTTCATGTTCCGCCGGTTGGGTGTGATTGCGTATCCGGCGTCTGTAGCTTCTGAAGATGAAATGCTGGAAGCAGCTATTGAGGCTGGCGCAGAAAATGTTGTTTCTACAGAAACATCGCATGAAGTGACGTGTGAAGTAGAATCCTTCTTTGCGGTGAAGGATGCGCTGGAAGCGCGCTTTGGTGAGCCAGAAAGCGCCAAGCTAGATTGGCGCCCGGAAAACACTGTAACGCTGGATGAAGATAAAGCGCGTAGCCTGTTCAAACTACTGGATACGCTTGAAGATCATGATGACGTACAGAATGTGTACGCCAATTTTGACCTGCCGGATGATCTGGCCGAAAAACTTTCGGCCTAGAGTATAATGGTACGTCTGCTCGGCATTGATCCCGGCCTGCGATTTACGGGGTGGGGCGTGATTGATGTCGAGGGCAATCGGCTCCGGCATGTTGAAAATGGCATTATTGCAACCAATAGTGCCGATAGCGTGCCAGACCGTTTAAAGGTGCTGCATGACAACCTGCTGATGCTGATAAACAGGTTGGAACCTGCAGAAGCAGCGGTTGAAGAAACTTATGTAAACCGTAATGGTTCGGCCACCCTTAAGCTGGGTTATGCGCGTGGCGTGGCGTTGTTGGTGCCCGCATTGGTAGGGGTAAGTGTGGCGGAATACGGCGCACTTTCTGTTAAAAAATCGGTTGTTGGTACCGGATCAGCAGATAAA
The DNA here is from genome assembly GCF_008704325.1 of Acetobacter sp. DmW_125128. Lineage (NCBI taxonomy): Bacteria > Pseudomonadati > Pseudomonadota > Alphaproteobacteria > Acetobacterales > Acetobacteraceae > Acetobacter > Acetobacter sp. DmW_125128. Next base: position 43,912 of record NZ_VHOP01000020.1, read on the forward strand.
AAACAGGTAGAAATGATGGTGCGGCGGCTTTTGCCCGGAGCAGAAATTGTCCGTGCAGATGCTTCGGATGCACTGGCGGTTGCTATCTGCCATGCGCATCATCGTGCCAGTGCACGTCATATTGCAGCCGGGGTAAGAATGGCATGATTGCGTTTTTATGCGGATTGGTCATTCAAGTTGATCTGGGGAGCTGCGTTATAGACGTAAACGGTGTTGGCTATCTTGTTGCTGCATCTACACGCACTTTGGCCGCCTTACCCAATCCTCCAGAAAAAGCACGGCTTCTGATAGAAACCGTTGTGCGCGAAGATGCTATTCTTCTGTACGGTTTTATGGAAAGCGCAGAGCGTGAATGGTTCCGGTTGCTTACAAGTGTACAAGGGGTGGGGGCAAAGGTTGCTCTTGGTATCTTGTCCACCCTTTCACCGGGAGAGTTGGTGGCCGCGTTGATGACATCCGATAAAGCCAGCCTTACGCGTGCCCCCGGTGTGGGTGGTCGGTTGGCAGAGCGGATTCTGACAGAACTGCGTGATAAAGCTGGTAAAATGCCTGGTGGTGGGAGCGGTGGTATTACTATTCCGGCCATGGCAACCCCTGCGGGTAGCATAGAAGCAGATGCTCTTATGGCGCTGGCAGGCTTGGGTTTCCGTCGGGCAGAAGCGGCGCCTGTGGTGCGGAAAGTGATGGATACGCACGGGGCTGCCGCCACACTGGATCTGGTGATTCGTGACAGCCTGAAAGATCTTGCCCGATGAGTGCGGAGTTTACGCCTGATCGGGAAATTGATGCAGCACGGCGGGAGGAAGATGTTGGCGAATCCACACTTCGCCCGCAAACTCTGCATGATTTTACAGGCCAGAAGGCTAGTCGGGAAAATCTTTCCATCTTTATCAAGGCCGCCAAACAGCGTGGTGATGCCTTAGATCATGTTCTGCTGCATGGGCCGCCGGGGTTGGGTAAAACAACCTTGGCCCAGATTGTTGCGCGCGAACTAGGGGTGGGTTTTCGGGCCACATCTGGCCCCGTTATCCAGCGTGCGGGTGATCTGGCAGCAATTCTTACCAACCTACAGCCCCGCGATGTGCTGTTTATTGATGAAATCCATCGCCTTCAGCCCGCGATTGAGGAAATTCTCTATCCTGCGATGGAAGATTTCCAGCTTGATCTGATTATTGGTGAGGGCCCGGCTGCGCGGTCTGTCCGTATTGATCTGCCGCCCTTTACGCTTGTGGCAGCTACCACGCGCGCAGGCCTTTTGGCCACGCCATTGCGGGACAGGTTTGGTATTCCCCTTCGGCTGGTTTTTTATACGCCGGAAGAACTGTGTAAAATTGTGGCACGAGGGGCAGAAAAGCTGGATTTTGCCCTTACGCAAGGTGGTGCAATGGAAATTGCCCGTCGTTCACGCGGTACGCCACGTATTGCCGGACGGTTGCTGCGCCGAGTGCGGGATTTTGCATCTGTAACCGTGCCTGTCGGGGTGCCTGTGGAAACGGAAGTGGCGGATGCGGCTCTCAAGCGGCTAGAGGTTGATGCACTTGGGCTGGATGCCATGGATAGGCGCTATCTGCGCCGGATTGCCGAATATCATCATGGTGGCCCTGTCGGGGTGGAAACGCTGGCGGCAGCTCTGGCCGAATCGCGCGATACATTGGAAGATGTCATTGAACCTTACCTGATCCAGGAAGGTCTGGTTCTGCGTACCACCCGCGGTCGTGTTCTTGGTGAACGCGGCTGGCGGCATCTGGGGCTTACTCCTCCGGCTTCGGCTACGGGGGGCAACCAGCAAATGGATTTTCTTGCAGGCGAGGATGAGGGGGAAGAATGACCACCCACTCCATAGATTTCAGAATCTATTACGAAGATACAGATGCGGGCGGCATTGTTTACCATGCACGGTATCTTGCGTTTGCAGAACGTGCGCGCACCGAAGCGATTCGGAGCTTGGGTATGCCGGCATCCAGTTTGCAGGAAGAATATGGGCTTGTTTTTGTAGTGCGTGATGCCCGCCTTGCCTACAAAATGCCCTTAAAACTGGATGATATTGTAACAGTTACCACTCGTTTGATTGACTTGAGAGCGGCCAGTTGCCGGCTGGATCAGCTTTGCACGCGTGGTGATGATATATGCGCTCAGGTTGAAGTTGGTCTGGCCTGCGTGAAGGTATCAGATGGCCGTCCTGCCCGATTTCCGCCGTTATGGCGTGATTTGTTGCAGAAATTGGCATCAAAGGGATGAAAGCGCCTCTTCTGCTTTTTTGAGGAACCAAGTAAGAAGCAGGAGCGTCGGGCAAAGCATGTGTCTCGACCGAGTCGGAGACAGATCGCCCGTAAGGGGTGCAGAGGCAGGAGGCTTTATTGGATCGTGCGGTTGATGCGGCAAATCTCGGCGTAAATGCGGCGGGAGATTTGTCAGTATGGGCGTTGTTCATGCACGCCTCGCTTGTTGTCAAAATTGTCATGCTTGGGCTGCTGATTTGCAGCGTGATGGTATGGGCAATTATTTTGGACAAGTTTGTCACGTTGCGTCGCATCAATCGTGAAGCCACAGGGTTTGAAGATCGCTTCTGGTCTGGTGGTAGCCTTGATGATCTGTATGAAAGTGATGGCGCCAAGCCCACCAACCCAATGTCTGCCGTATTTGGCGCAGCTATGGGGGAATGGCGGCGCTCAGCCCGCATTCCCGGTGTGGATCTGGTGCGTGGTGGCGTTAAGGAGCGTGTTGACCGCGCTATTGGTATTACCATCACGCGTGAAATGGACCGCCTGCGCCGCTGGGTAATTTTTCTGGCAACGGTTGCACCTGTTGCGCCGTTTGTTGGTCTGTTTGGCACGGTATGGGGGATTATGCATTCCTTCAGCTCCATTGCGGCTGAACACAATACAAACCTCAGCGTTGTGGCCCCCGGCATTTCCGAAGCCCTGTTTGCAACGGCTATTGGCCTGTTAACGGCTATTCCAGCTTATGTGGCGTATAACGTCATCAGCAACAGCATGGATCTTTTCCAGGATCGTCTGGAAGGTTTTGGTACCGAGTTTGCTGCCATTCTTTCTCGCCAGTCCGAAGAGAGGACCTGAGATATGGCAATGCCGTCGGGAGGAAGCGGACGCCGCCGCAGGCGTCCGATGGCCGAAATTAACGTCACTCCCATGGTGGACGTGATGTTGGTGCTGCTGATCATCTTTATGGTGACATCTCCAATGATGACCAGCGGTGTGAATGTTGATCTGCCCAAAACAGATGCGCGCCCGGTTAATTCAGACAGCAAGCCCATTACCGTTTCCATCAAGTCTGATGGCACGCTGTATCTGGGGGACAACCCCGTTACGGCAGATCAGCTTGTGGCCCAGTTGAAGGCTGCCTCCAACAATGATCCATCCCACCGTATTTTTGTACGTGGGGATGCCCATATTGATTACGGGCAGGTCATGCAGGTTATGGGGCAGATTACGGAAGGCGGCTTTACGCATGTGGCTCTGCTGGCGCAGCAACCTGCCAGCAGTGGGCATTAAGCCATCCGATAGGGTGGAGAGGTACGAACAATGCCCATGGCAAGGCCACGCCGGTCTGATCAGATTATACTCCGGCGATCGCTTTATCTGTCAGGGGGCGCGCATGTCGCGCTTCTGCTGGCGCTGCTGATCACTCTTCCGCCGCCCAAGCCGCCGGAAGAGCCCCCACAGCCTACGATTGAAATGCAGTTCGAGCAGTCGGATGCACAGGAAGGCGGCCCTGCCGCCAAGGCAGAAACGGCTGCGGCTGAACCCAAACCGCCTGCGCCGGAAGAAAAGGAAGCTCCGCCAACGCCAGAGCCTCCGAAGGATGTGCCGAATGAGGAGGCCCCGCCGCCACCTCCGCCGCCACAGCCTGTTCCGCCGCCGCCCGTGCCGGAATCTGAAAAGCTGCCAGATGTGCCTCTGCCCCCCAAGGCGGAAGAGCCATCTCCTGAGGTCGTGAAAACACCGCCGTTTCCACCTTCTCCGGTGCAGCCGACGAATAGTGTGGCGCCACCTTCGCCCATTACGCAGCCCACGGATACCCTGCCGGATGCAGCGGTTCCGTCTCATATCACGCAGCCGAACAAGGCGAAGAAGAGCCAGGCAGAGTCTCATTCCCTGCTGGAAACGTTGGATACGTTTCGGTCGGATCAGAAGCAGACGCATGCACCCAAGGCACGCGCTAATCCGGTTGCTGGCGGTTCGCCCAAAGGTGGTGGTTCCCCCGTGGGTAGTAACATTACGGGCAGCCTGAGTGCTGGCCAGCAAAAAGCTATCGGGGCTGCGGTAAGGCGCTGCTACACAGAGGATACTGCCGCCAAAGATTATGCCAGTTTTGTGGCGCATTTGGTGGTTACGGTAGATGGAACGGGTGAAGCCCGCATTGTGCAGTTTGCGCCAGAAACACAGGCCCGTATGAATGCGGATTCTTCGTATCGTGCGCTGGCTGAAAGAGCTCGGGCCGCTGTTCTAAGCCCAACATGTGCCAAGCTGCCAATTCCCAAGGAACTGCTGGGGCAGCCACGGCAACTGAAGTTTGTATTCAGGCCTTGAGCAGGCCTTAGGGAGAAAAACACATGGTGATGAGTACCCGCCCCTTTATTTCCGATCAGGAAGCCGATGTGCTGGTTGGCGCGCTGCGCCGACGCAGCCTGCTGGGGGCCAGTGTGGCTGCTGGCGGTATTATGGCCATGCCTGTTGGCGCATTTGCGGCTGCCAGCGCCCCAGAAGCTGAAATTACCGTTGATCAGGCCCGCACAGCGCCTATTCCCATCATCATCCCCAATTTTGGCGGTGGCTTGGGCGAGAAAATTGCCGAAGTGCTGACGAATGATCTGAACAATACAGGTTTGTTCAAGGTTATGCCGGGCAGCACAACATCTGGCACGCCAGATTTTGCGACTTCCAAAAGCATGGGCGCACACGCGCAGGTAACGGGTTCCGTTTCTGGTGGTGGTTCCTCTGTGCGGGTGGAAATGCGCTTGTGGGATGTGTTGAGCCATCAGCAGATTCAAGGCACGGCTTATACCACCTCTGCTGCCAACTGGCGGCGAATTGCCCATATTGTTGGCGATGTTATTTACCAGCGAATGTTAGGTGAAAAAGGGTATTTTGATACCCGGATCGCCTTTATTTCCCGTTCTGGCCCACGTGGGCACCAGCGTACGCGTCTGGCCGTTATGGATCAGGACGGTGCAAACGCTCGGATGCTGACAACTGGCAAGTGGCTGACCCTGACACCGCGCTTTAGCCCGGTGAAGGATCAGATTGCCTTCATGTCCTATGCTAACAACCGCCCTCGGGTTTATCTGTTTGATTTGACCAGTGGCCGTCAGCAGATTCTGGGTGAATTTGAAGGTATTTCCTTCGCGCCACGTTTCTCACCAGATGGGCGTTCTGTTGTGCTGTCAGTCACCCGTAATGGCGGGTCTGATCTGTATGTTGTGGATCTGGCCTCTGGCTCGCGCCGTCAGATCACGTCTTCTGGGGCTATTGATACCAGCCCGTGCTTTAGCCCGGATGGATCACAGATCGTATTCAACTCGGATCGTGGTGGCAGCCCGCAGATTTATATCATGTCGGCTTCCGGTGGTGGTGCACGCCGTATTTCTTACGGTCAGGGCACGTATGGGTCTCCAGTGTGGTCTCCGCGTGGGGATCTGATTGCGTTTACCCGTATTGCCGGGGGTATGTTCTCGCTTGGTGTTATGGCGCCGGATGGCACTGGTGAGCGAATCATGACGCAGGGCTTTACGGTGGAAAGCCCAAGCTTCTGCCCCAATGGGCGCGTGCTGGCATATTGCCGCCAGAGCCGCGCAGGTGCAGGTGGTGCGGGCTTTAGTTCTACCATTGGAATGGTGGATATTACGGGCTTTAATGACCGCGTTCTGCCCACGCCAGAAGCGGCGTCAGATCCGGCATGGTCTCCATTAAACGGCTAAAAAACGGCTGTTTGTGAAGAAAACCCCACATCACAAAAATGTGATGTGGGGTTTTTGCTGTCCATAATTTGGCCGCAATAAAGGCGTATAAGACCAATAAGCAGAAGTGTGTCTTTTTCGTCTCACTCAGTGTATGGCTGGTATGAGATACAGAGATGCAACTTGACCCACAGAATAAGCTATGGCTTAGGGCAAGTTGGTCTCCAAAATTCGTCGGCTCTTCGAAGGGTTCGGAGAGGAGCAGAAGAAGACGCGGAGATACAAGGTTAAAACTCTTTTCTCCCGAATAGTTCCGCAAGGAACCAATTCTCAGGATCCGACACATGAGACTAAAAGTAGTTGCCGCGCTTGGTATGGTTGCCCTGCTGTCAGCCTGCGCCCACGATAACGCAAACACTGGTGCCTCCAATGGTGCTGCTACCACGCAGCCTACCATCAGCGGCCCCGTTCCCGGCAGTGAAGCTGATCTGGTTGCAAACGTGGGTGACCGCGTTTTCTACGACCTGAACAAAAGCGGCCTGCGCGATGATGCCAAGGACACCCTGCAGAAGCAGGCTGACTGGCTGGCAAAATACCCGCAGGTTAATGTTGAAGTTGCCGGTAATTGCGATGACCGCGGCACCGAAGAATACAACATTGCTCTGGGCCAGCGCCGCGCCAATGCAGCGCGTGATTACCTGGTTGCCAAGGGCGTAGCTTCTTCCCGTATTTCCACCATTTCCTACGGTAAAGATCGTCCGACCGCTCTGGGTGATGATGAAGATGCATGGGCTCAGAACCGTAACGCCATTACCTCTGTTAAATAAGATTTCAGAATTTTCTGAAAGCTGACAGAGCAGAAACAGGCCGGGTGTTAAAGCCCGGCCTGTTTTGTATTGTAAGCACTTGTCTTGCAGAACAAAGTGGTATGATGTTTCTGCCTATATGTTGTGGAAGGGTAAGAACCTGATGAAAATCTGCTTCAAAGCATCGCGGCATGTCCGCACAGGGCTTGTGGCGTTGGCAATGGCAACCGCAATAAGCAGTGTGTGCGTGCCAGTTGCATGGGCGCGGGATACTGCAAACGCAGGCACGAATGATCTGATTGCCCAGTTGCTGGACCGGGTGAGCACGTTAGAGCAGCAGCAGCGCGATATGCGTGGTGAAATTGACCAGCTGACCAATGAACTGCAACAGAAAACAGCGGCCCTTTCCAAGCAGATAGCAGATAATCAGTTTGCAGCTCAGGCAAGTGCTGGCGGCGCAGGTGCTTCTACGGCTGCCGCAGCTTCAACAGATGCAACAGCCAAGGAAACTGCAAAGCCCACCACGCCAGATGGATTGCTTGCCAGCGGGAAGGCCGCTTTGCAGAAAAAAGATTATGCAGAAGCGCAGTCTGATGCTGAATCAGCGCTTAAGAATGCCAAAGGTGCTTTTAAGGTAGATGCACAATTTCTGCTGGCACAGTCCTTGGCTGGCCAAAAGCAGTATCGTCAGTCTGCCGTGGCATATTATGATGCTTACCGGCAGGCCCCCAAAAGTGGGCGTGCCCCAGATGCGTTGCTAGGCGTTTCGGCTTCCCTTCTGGCATTGGGGGATAAAAAGGCATCGTGTGAAGCGCTTTCCAAGCTGAAAACAGAATTCCCCACACCTTCCACACGTGTTGCACACGCAGCAGAAGTCTATGCCAAACGAGGCGGCTGCGAATAACGGTTAGCGTGGTATCGGGAAAAGTGTCTGCTCCTGTATTTTTTGGGCGTGATGTTTTTTCCGATCAGCCCGTTTCTCCGGTTTGTTTTGCGCAATGTATGGCCCAGTTAGGGCCGTTTTTTCCTGATCAATCCGATTGTCCTCCGGTTGCTATGGCTGTTTCTGGCGGCGGCGATAGCTTATGTCTTGCGTGGTTGGCCTCTTTTTGGCGGAAAAACCTGCTGGCTTTGGTTGTGGATCACGGTTTGCGGCCTGAATCTGGGTTGGAAGCGCATCAGACCCTTGCCCGCCTACAGGCAATGAATATTCCAGCGCAGTTGTTAGTGCTTACAGATCTCAAAAAAGGCTCGGCCATGGCGCACAGAGCCAGAGAGGCCCGTTATGCGCGTCTGATAGCTGCTTGCCAGGAACATGGATGCACAGATCTTTTGCTAGGACATCAGGCGGATGATCTGGCTGAAACAGTCTGGATGCGTCAAAACTCCAGCAGTGGGCCAGAAGGATTGGCCGGTATGGGTTGGATAACTGTGCGGCCGGATATTCGTCTTATTCGTCCCATGCTTGGGTTTTCTCGGCAGGCACTGCGAAATACTTTACGGCAAGCGCATGTTGAATGGGTGGATGATCCCTCCAATCAAGATCAGCGCGCTGAGCGTGTGCGTTTGCGCTACTTGCTGCAAAAAAACGATCAACGTGCGCATTTCTGGCAACTCGGCATGCAATCCGGCCAATTTCGGATGTGCAGGGAACGTGAACGTACCGCGCAGCTTGCGCAGCATATTGTGATGCGACCAGAAGGATGGGCCATTCTGGGGCCGGAGTTGCCAGATGTTGATGTGCTTGCGGCTCTTATCCGCAGTATTGGTGGGGCTGAATATCCGCCCTCTCAATCTGCTGTGGCGCGCTTGAAAGATATGGCAGCAGAAGCCACGTTAGCTGGAACGAGGCTGATCCGGCATGAACAGCAATGGGCTCTGCTACGTGAAGAAGCTGCAATGGCTTCTGCCGTGCAGGCAGAAAATGGCACAGTATGGGACAACCGGTTTGTGTTGCGCCTTCCTACATCAGTTCAGAAAGAAGGGCTGATGGTTGCAGCGGCAGGGTATGGGCTGGCGCGCAAAATGCGTAATGGGCAGCAAGCAAAGTTTTGTGCTGTGCTTCCTGCATTGTGGCGTGCAGGCAAACGCGTTGCTGTACCGCATTTGGGCTGGGTAGTGGAAGATGAGCCCGATTTGCATGGGGCAGAGTTCATTTTTCGCCCTATGGTTTCGGTTACCAGCAGCAGCGTGTATGGTGCAGTTGCACAAGATTCTTAAAATATGTGCGGCTCGCAGACTAGGAATACGCAGGTGGCCTCCCATTTAATAAAGGGAGAGGTTGCTTTTTTCTGCGGCAGCCGGTCAGATAAAGACTCTTCCGGCATTCTCGCACTAGGTATGGATATACGGGCAAGATGAACAATTTAGGCCGCAATCTGGCGCTGTGGGTCAGCATTATCCTGCTGCTGCTGTTGCTTGTGAACATGTTCCAGCCGGGGAGCACGCAGCACGCTGCACAGCAACTGGCGTATTCGGACTTCATTGCTGATGTGGATACAGGGCATGTTCGGTCTGTTGTGATGCAAAATCACAATATTTCCGGCACGCTGACTGATGGCACGGCTTTTGAAACCTATGCGCCGCTTGATCCTTCCCTTGTCACCCGCATGGTGGGCAAAGGGGTGGAAGTTGTGGCCAAGCCGCTGGAGCAGGAAGGTAGCCCGCTGCTGCGTTACTTCCTGAATTCCTTGCCCATTATTCTGCTGGTGGCTGCATGGCTGTTTATGATGCGGCAGATGCAGGGCGCTGGTGGCCGGGCCATGGGCTTTGGTAAATCCCGCGCCAAAATGCTGACAGAAAAGCATGGTCGCGTCACGTTTGATGATGTAGCCGGGATTGATGAAGCTAAAGGGGAACTTCAGGAAATCGTGGATTTTCTGAAAGACCCACAGAAGTTTACGCGCTTGGGCGGTAAAATTCCCAAAGGCGTGCTGCTTGTGGGGCCGCCGGGCACTGGTAAAACCCTGTTGGCCCGCGCCATTGCAGGTGAAGCCAATGTACCGTTCTTTACCATCTCTGGTTCCGACTTTGTGGAAATGTTCGTAGGTGTTGGTGCATCCCGTGTGCGTGACATGTTCGAACAGGGTAAAAAATCAGCTCCTTGCATTATCTTCATTGATGAAATTGATGCCGTTGGTCGCCATCGTGGTGCAGGTATGGGTGGCGGCAATGATGAACGCGAGCAGACACTGAACCAGATGCTGGTTGAGATGGATGGTTTTGAAAGCAATGAAGGTGTGATCCTGATTGCCGCCACCAACCGTCCGGATGTGCTTGACCCGGCATTGCTGCGCCCCGGTCGTTTCGACCGTCAGGTTGTAGTGCCAAACCCTGATGTGTCTGGCCGTGAGAAAATTCTGCGTGTGCATATGCGCAAAGTGCCACTGGCATCCGATGTGGATCCACGCATTATTGCACGTGGTACCCCTGGTTTCTCCGGTGCTGATCTTGCCAATCTGGTAAACGAAGCCGCGCTATCTGCTGCACGTCTGGGGCGTCGCACTGTTTCCATGCGTGAGTTTGAAGATGCCAAAGACAAGGTGCTGATGGGTGTTGAACGTCGCTCCCTTGTTATGAGCGATGATGAAAAGCGGCGCACAGCTTACCATGAGGCAGGGCATGCTATTACGGCTGTTCTGGTTCCGGAAAGTGAGCCCATTCATAAGGCAACCATTATCCCGCGTGGTCGTGCGCTGGGTATGGTGATGCGTCTGCCAGAAGATGATCGCCTGTCCATGAGCAAGAAAAACGCATTTGCGCATCTTGTAGTGGCTATGGGTGGCCGTGTTGCGGAGGAAGTTATCTACGGTAAGGATAACGTCTGCAACGGCGCAATGGGTGACATTAAAATGGCAACCCGCGTGGCCCGCAGCATGGTGACCGAATGGGGGATGAGTGACAAGCTGGGCATGATTGCCTACGCAGATGATGATCAGAATGGTGGTTTCTTTGCCGGGGCCTCTCGCAACTTCTCGGAGGAAACAGCCCGTGAGATTGATGAGGAAGTTCGCCGGCTTGTAGATGAAGCCTATGTGCAGGCTCGGAACTATCTGCATGATCATATTGATGAACTGCGCCGTCTGGCAGAAGCCCTGCTGGAATATGAAACCCTCAGCGGTGAAGAAATTCGTCAGATCATGCGGGGGCAGCCTATCGAACGTAAGGAAGAGGAAGAAAGCGGGCCAGTTAACAGGCGTTCTTCTGTGCCTCAGGTTGGTGGGTCAGATGCGCAGGGTTTGGATAAACCGCAAAATGAAAACGGGGGCCCAGCTCCTGTGCCTCAGCCAAGCTAACTTTCTAATAAAGATGTAGAGTGGAAAGAGGCGGCAGAAATGCCGCCTCTTTTTGTTTGGGATAGGCAGATAAGATGACGTATGTACGGCTGGTTGAACCTTTGGGGCTTGTCTATGGCAACATAGCGCAAGCAGCTATCAAGCAGGGTGATGCTTTACCTTTATGCGGTGGTCCTGTGGCATTTACGTATGTGCGTTTGATAGAGGGATACCAGACAATCGGCTTGATGCCTGTGCAGAAAGTACCGCAGGAATGGGCGCTGGAACTTGAGCGGATAACACGTTCTGTACCATCAGTTGGATTACCAGCAGGTCTTCAGATTATGGGTATCCTGAATATCACGCCAGATAGCTTTAGCGATGGCGGTAAACTGGCAAGCGCTGATGAGGCAATTTTAAAAGCGCATGAAATGGTGCGCGCTGGCGCAACCGTGCTGGACATAGGGGGAGAAAGTACACGGCCCGGTTCAGCGACAGTTACACCAGTAGAAGAATGGAAGCGTATTGGCCCGGTTCTTGTGGCTTTAAAGGCAGAATTGCCAAGCGTGGCTGTTTCTGTAGATACGCGGAATAGTTATGTCATGCAGCAAGCTTTGGCGGCTGGGGCGCATATTATCAATGATGTGACAGCTCTTGTGCATGATGCGGCAGCTTTGCCGCTTCTGGCTGTACAAGATTGTGGTGTTGTGCTGATGCATATGCGCGGCACACCTCAAACCATGGCAGAACATGCCGTGTACGAAGATGTGAGTATAGACGTGGTGCGTGAACTCGCACAACGGATTGAGGTTGCCGTGAAAGGAGGCATTGCACGACATCGGATTATGGTAGATCCGGGGTTTGGTTTTGCAAAAAACTTTGAACAGAATAAGCAATTATTGCGGCATATTCTGCTTCTGACCAATTTGGGCTGCCGGGTTGTATTTGGTGTGTCCCGCAAGCGGATGATTGGAAACCTTACGGGAGAAACTACGCCACATTTGCGTGATGCCGGAACGCAGGCGGCATCTTTTCCTGCTATGGCTTTGGGTAGCACGGTTTTGCGCGTGCATGATGTTAAAGGCATGATGCAGGCTGTAAACGTATGGCGAGAAATATATCAGAGCTAAAAAAGTAAGTTTCCGGGCTGAACAAGGTTTCTTCCAGCCTGAAACCGTTTTAGGAAATAAAAGAAAACCGCAAGAAGGCAGTTCCGTTCTTTATGCAGGATGGGCTTTTTCTGTCTGAGGCGGACAGAATGGAATGAGCAGAATGAAGCGTTTTTTCGGAACAGACGGTATTCGTGGCACTGCTAACGTTGCACCGATGACGGTGGAAATTGCCCAAAAGCTGGGGCAAGCTGCGGGGTTGCATTTTAAGCGGGGGGATCACCGGCATAGCGTTCTGTTGGGGAAGGATACGCGGCTTTCTGGATATATGATCGAAAGCGCCATGGTTTCGGGCTTTTTGTCTGCTGGCATGGATGTCACGCTGGTTGGTCCGCTCCCAACCCCTGCGATTGCCATGCTCACGCGCTCTCTTAGAGCAGATCTGGGTGTTATGATTTCTGCCTCTCATAATCCTTTTGGGGATAACGGCATCAAACTGTTTGGCCCAGATGGCTTTAAGCTTTCTGATCAGGATGAAAGCGAAATTGAAGCCCTGATGGAAAAAGATCTTACCGCATATCTGGCAACGCCTGAACATATTGGCCGAGCTTCTCGGCTGAATGATGCTGCTGGTCGGTATATAGAAAGTGCCAAAGCATCCTTCCCGCGTAAATTGCGGCTGGATGGCATGAAGATTGTTATTGATTGTGCCAATGGCTCTGCCTATCGGGTTGCGCCAACCGCATTGTGGGAGCTGGGCGCAGAAGTTATCCGGATAGGTTGTGAACCTAACGGCGTAAACATTAATGAAAAATGTGGTTCAACACATCCTGAAGCCCTATGCGCCGCAGTTGTAAAACATAAGGCGGATTTGGGTATTGCCCTGGATGGAGATGCAGACCGTGTGCTGATTGCAGATGAAACTGGCCGCCTGATTGATGGTGACCAGATTCTCGCTCTTATTGCCCAGTCTTGGGCGCGTGAAGGGCGCTTGGTAGGCAAGGCTGTTGTGGCAACCGTTATGTCCAATATGGGGCTGGAACGGTTTCTTGAAAATCTGGGCTTAAATCTGGAACGTACGGCAGTGGGGGATCGCTACGTTGTAGAACGCATGTTGGAACGGCAAGCTAATATAGGCGGTGAACAGTCTGGCCATATGGTGCTGACAGATTTTGCAACAACAGGAGATGGGCTGATTGCCGCTTTGCAGATTCTGGCGGTGCTTGTGCAGGATGGTCGCCCAGCTAGTGAAGTTTGCCGGTTGTTTCAACCGTTTCCCCAAAAGCTAAAAAACGTTCGATACAAAGGTGTCTGCCCGCTTGATGTTGATGAAGTAAAAAGTCGTCAGGCTGATGTAGAGCGCAAATTAGCTGGCCGAGGGCGTTTGGTGCTGCGTAAAAGCGGTACAGAACCTTTGGTACGAGTGATGGCAGAAGCAGAAGACGCAAATCTGGTTGATGAGGTTGTTGATCAGATGTGCGATGTGCTTGAGCAGGTGCGTGTTCCTGCATAAAATACACTATAGGGAAAGGAGTTTTTGAAAATTCTTTTCCCTAGAATGTGCATGTCAAAATTTGGGGCATGTTTGAACAACCATGCTTCATTTTGCACAGCAACAATCGAGCGTCTTTTATTCTTATAAATTACCAAAATACATTATAATTCAAATATATTTTGGTAATTTAGGCACTGTTCTCCGCAACATGCTGAGGGTGGGAAGCATGCCGGGAAGATACTGATTGAGATTGTTCCATGGGTTTGCTGAGTGTAGGCATAGATACACACGCTTTAGGTGCTTGTGGGTCATTCAGAATATAACCTTTGCCCCATACCGTAGAAATAAGATTTCCTACACCTGCAGTCTGAAGTTTTTTGCGAAGTTTGCAGATAAAAACATCTATAATTTTTATATCCGGTTCATCCCGTCCTCCATAAAGATGATTGAGGAAGGTTTCTTTGGTTTGAGCAATGCCTTTGCGCAATACAAGGAGTTCAAGAATGGCAAATTCTTTTCCGGTAAGGTGAACAGGCTGGTTGTTGACCGTTACGGCATGACTGTTGAAGTTAACTGTAAGGTTGCCAATGTGGACAATGGGGTGAGCATAGCCGTGAACCCGCCGTAAAATGGCTTGAATGCGCGCTGTAAGTTCAGTTGAATCAAAAGGATCTGTTAGATAATCGTCAGCGCCCACGGTAAAAGCTTTGGTTTTCACCTCAGGATTATTAACTGGTGAGATAACGATAACAGGTGTTGTGAGTTTTAAAGATCGTAACGTGCTGAGAATGTCATACCCATGAATATCAGGGTGTTGCAGGTGAAGAATGGCAAGGCCATAATCATAGTTTCTGAGTAATTCTATAACTTCCTGATCACACTGAACCATATCCACCGAAAAAGAGGCTTTTGTTAATGCCGAAAATATGGCCCGGCTGGAGGTGCAATTATTTTCTAAAAGCAAAATACGCATGGTGGAACCTCATTATGGTTCAGAGAATCAAAATGCACTCTATGGTTGCATTTTTTGTTATCACTAAACCTATACGTGTTTCAAAAAGAAACAAACAATATTTCGTTCAGAGCTTCTCTTTAGCGCGTATCAATCATGCATTTTATGCATGTCGAAAGGAACATAATAATGAGTAAAGATTAAGAAAATGATAAAAAATGTTAGATTTTATTCGTGAAATTTCAAGAAAGTTATTTATAAACAATGGAATGTAGAAAATATTTGTTTGCTTAGCTTAAGCTACACTTCTTTGTGATATCGAAACTGACGTAACAAAAAACCTCTCATTGTTGTGATTTACAGCAAATGGCTGGGCAATGAACGGAGAAGAGTAAGATGGCCAGAGAAATGATTCTGCAAGATGAAGATGCAACAATAAAACTGGCCACAAAGCTGGCAGAATATGCGCAAGCAGGGGATGCTATTTTACTTTCTGGGCCGCTAGGGGCTGGGAAAAGCCTTTTTGCACGTGCTTTTTTGCGAGCATTTTGCCAAGAGCCCAACCTAGAGGTGCCAAGCCCGACCTATACTTTAGTGCAATCTTACGAATCTCCTTTATGCATTGTGTCTCATTTTGACCTCTGGAGATTGGGTGGCCCAGATGAGCTTGAGGAGCTCGGATGGGATGAGGCGCGAGAAGGTGTGGTGCTGGTTGAATGGCCCCAAAAACTGGAAGACTTGTTGCCTGAAGATGCCTTGAATCTTGAAATACATGTTCTGGCTGACGGGCAGCGCCAAGCCAGATTATCAGGATGGGAAGAAAGATTGAAAAAGATAGATATGGCTGGCTATGGGATTGGCGCATGAAACTTGCAACAATTCCCGCACACCTTCCTTTCCTCGATCAACTCGCCATACGTTGGATTGAATCTGCAAATCATGATGTAGAAGCTATAGGTGAAGGCATTATTGTATTGCCCGGCAGACGTGCTGCACGTGCATTAACAGAAGCTTTTTTGCGCCATATGGATGGGCAGAGTGTATTGCTGCCACGCATTGTGCCTATCGGTGCGCTGGATGAAGCTGAACTGGGATTGTCCGCTGGCATAGGCAGTGAGCTGGCATTGGACTTGCCCCCCGCTGTTGCCAGTATGACAAGGTTAGCTGTATTGGCTCGGCTGGTTTTGCAGGCAGATAAAGCATTTGGCACACGGCCAACACTGGATCAGGCATGGCCTTTGGCAAAAGCTCTGGCAGATTTAATGGATGAAGCCGAGTGGTCTGGCGTTAATCTGGCAGAACGTTTGCCAGAAGCTGTGCAAGAAAACTTTGCAGAACATTGGCAAATTATTTTAAGATTTCTAGAAATTGTAACACAGGCATGGCCAGAATGGTTAAGGGAAAACGGGGTTATGAACCCTGTGGCCAGACAGGTTGCGTTGCTTGAAGCACAGGCAGATTTATGGCGTAAACTCGCGCAACAGGGTGATAGTACACCTATATGGGCGGCCGGGTTTACACATGTTATGCAGCCTACAGTAAAGGTGTTGCAAGCCGTTCTGGAATGTCCTGCAGGTAAGGTTGTATTGCCTGGATTGGATATGATGATGGCAGAGGAAACCTTTCTTTCTTTGCCAGATAGTCACCCTCAGGCTGGGTTAAGTGTTTTACTAAAAAATTTAGAAATCACACGAAATAAAGTTCAAGTTTGGGAAGAAACAGGAAAAGGAGCAGAACGAGCTGCCATTCTTGCGCGCGTTCTTCTTCCGGCTGAAGCTTTGGATGATTGGTCTCATCCAGGTGGTGCTGAGTTAGAAAATGTTTACAGGCTAGATGCAGCGGATCAGCAGGAAGAAGCTGTTGCAATCAGCATGATCATGCGTGAGGCGATCGAAAAACCAATGCATCGTGTCGCCCTTGTAACGCCAGATAGAGTATTGGCTGCACGTGTGGCAACGGAACTGGCACGCTGGGGTGTGCTGGCGGATGACAGTGCAGGCTCATCCTTGGTGGATACACCTGCGGCTGTTTTATTACGTCTTGTTGCTCAAATGGTGGATAGCAGATTTTCGCCAGTTTCTCTTTTGAGTGTTTTAAAACATCCTTTGGTTGCATGTGGTTTTTCATCAGGTGTCTGCCGTGCAACAGCACGCCTTTTGGAACGTGCTATTTTGCGTGGTCCAGCACCTCCACCTGGGTTTGCAGCTTTATGTCGGGTTGTGAATAATGCTTTAGAAAACCTGAATGAAAGAGCAAAAGCCAAGCTGGAAGGTGGTGTTACGGCGGATAGGCCTTTTGGTCCGGTAGCATTGTCTGTTTTCATGCAGCGTTTAGCTTTTTGTCTGGAACCGGTTCTTGGGTGGGAGCTGGATGCGGTAGAAGCAAGCGTGCAGACAGCGCAAGATTTAGAGCAGCACTGCGCGCCTGTGCCAGACTTACTTGCTGCATTAATTGCAACAGTAGAGCGTTTGGTTGCAACTGATGAAGAAAGCGCATCAGAGCGTTTATGGCGTGGTGAAGAAGGCAATATGCTTGCCAGCCAGTTAACAGAGTTGATGTTAGCATCAGAGGTTTTACCGCCTCAACCGCCTGTTGTTTTGGATGGCTTGTTAACAGCAGTTCTTGCTCCTGAACGCGTTGCTATGCGCCGAGGTGGAGACCCCAAATCTTTACATCCACGTGTTTTAATCTGGGGTTTGTTTGAATCACGCTTGCAAACAGCAGAAACAGTTATTCTGGGCGGGCTTTCTGAAGGTGTGTGGCCGCCCGTAGTAGATGCTGGCCCATGGATGAGCCGGCCTATGCGGCAAAGAATGGGGCTTCCATCTCCAGAGCAGGCAGTAGGGCAGGCCGCGCACGATTTTTTTGCAAGCGCAGCCGCCGCAGATACAGTTATTCTTTCCAGCGCACGGCGGAGAGAAGGTGCACCTGTTGTTCCGGCCAGATGGCTTACGCGGCTTGATGCTTTTTTGGCTGGCCGTAATGGGTATATTCCTAATCACCCTGTTTTAGTTTGGTTGAATAAGTTGGATCAGCCATTAGGGCCAGCAACACCTGTTGCACCACCGCAGCCCATGCCCCCCGTTGCATTGCGGCCACGTCGTTTGAGTGTGACAGAAATAGAAACTTGGATAAGAGATCCTTACACTATTTACGCAAAACACGTTTTGCGCCTTGAAGTCTTGCCAGAGTTGGAAGAAGCAGCCGATGCATCTGACTATGGTATGATTGTGCATAAGGCGTTGGAGCGCTGGGTAAAAGCTTATGGTGTGGCATGGCCAGAGAATGCAGAAAAGAAATTATGCGATTTATTTTCTGCAAGTTTACAGGAACATGTTTTGCGCCCAGCATTGCGTGCATGGTGGGCGCCCAGATTAACACGTATTGCCCGATGGGTGGTGCAGGCTGAAGAAAAACGACGTAGTGAACACGGTGTGCCGCGCGCTATTCTGACAGAAATTCGTGGGCGTGTGAGCATTATGGATGCTCCAGGCGGTAAGTTTGACATTGTTGGTCGGGCAGACCGTATAGAATTGAATGCTGATGGGCATGTGATTGTGCAGGATTATAAAACGGGCACATTACCCTCTGCCAAAGATGTTTGGGCCGGTTGGAGCCCGCAGCTTCCGCTTGAGGCCGCTATGATTATTCGGGGTGGTTTTAAAGAGGTTCCCGAACATTCAAGAGAAATATCAGATCTTATTTATTGGCGCCTAACGGGTGGCGCTGATCCGGGAGAAGAGGTGGTTGTGAAGACCCGTGAAGCACTCAGCCTTACCGATTTGGCCGAACAAACTTGGGAAAATTTGCTATTGCGGGTGGCTGCATACGATCAACCAGATCAACCTTACCTTTCTCATCCCCATCCGGGCAGAGAGCCGCGCTTTGCCGATTATGCACGTCTGGCGCGTGTGCCTGAGTGGAATTCAGCCCGTAAGGAGGATGAGGAATGAGCATATCTGCACAGAAAGCTTTACAAAAAGCTATTTCTCAGGCGAACGCGCAGCAAGCTCTGGCCTCGGATCCTTCGGCTTCGGTTTTTGTTTCAGCTTCTGCGGGAAGTGGTAAAACAAAACTGCTGATTGACCGCCTTTTGCGCTTGATGCTGCCGCGTTTGGCAGAAGATGGTTCTATCCAGCCCGGAAGTTCACCTGCCCGTATTTTGTGCTTAACCTTTACGAAGGCAGCCGCAGCGGAAATGTCCATTCGTCTGCAAAAGCGTCTTGGCCGTTGGGTAACATTGTTGGATGAGGAATTAGATAAAGAGTTGGCAGGGTTGTACGTTCCTTGCACAGATGAAACACGCAGGCGTGCGCGTGCATTATTTGCAGAGGTGCTTGATCTTCCTGGGGGTATGCGCATTGGAACAATCCATGCGTTTTGCCAATCTCTGTTGCGGCGCTTCCCTCTGGAAGCTTCCATGAATCCGCATTTTACAGTTATGGAAGAAACAGATGCATCCTTGGCTTTGCAATCGTGCGTAGAAGCCATTTTAGGGCAGCAAAAAGAAGGTGTTATCTCTCCACTGGCAGGTCAGATCTCTCTTGGAGATTTTATTTTTATTTCAGGGGTTTTAAGAAAAGATGAGAGATCAGCGTCTTTGCTAAAACTCATTGTAGAAGCTCCTCATAAGGCTGAGGCTATATTATGCCAGATTCTAGGATTATCACCTGATATATTACATGGCAGCACCTCTGAATTTCTTGAAAAATTATGCTCTGATTTTCCAGAAGAACAGAATTTAAGAGAGGGGTTTCAGATTCTTTCTAAGGAGGGGTCGGAAGCAATTAAAAGAAATGCTTTTTCTCTTTTAGATTGGCTTGCCTTGCCTGCCTCTGAGCGGGCAAGGCAATGGTCTGTGTGGCAAAGCGGTTTTCTTACAAAAGATGGAAAGCTACGTTCTACCGGTTTAATTTCTAAAAAACTTTCTGAAAAATATTCTGATATTGCGCTCTATATTCAAAAAGAGGGTGAGCGTATATCCAGAGTGGAAGAGCAACTGCGTGCACGAAAATTGGCAGAAATGGGAAGTGCATTGCTTAAAATGGCAGCAGATGTTTCTAGCCTTTATACAACGCAAAAAGCACGACATGGTCAAATTGAGTATGATGATCTTATTCAACGTGCATTGGGACTTTTGCGAGAACCAGGCGCCGCTTGGGTCATGTATAAGTTGGATGGAGGTATAGACCATTTGTTGCTGGATGAGGTGCAGGATACCTCTCCTGAACAATGGCGTATAGCGGGCGATCTTACAGAAGAATTTTTTGCTGGCCTTGGTGGACGAAGTGAAGAGGAACCGCCGCGGACTATTTTTGCTGTAGGGGATTATAAGCAGTCCATTTACGGGTTTCAGGGTGCAGATCCAGATTCTTTTCGAGAATGGCGTCAGAAGTTCAAAAAGCGTGTTCAGGATGCGCATTTATTATGGCGTGAACCAGAACTCACAGTTTCCTTTAGATCAACTGCGCCCGTTCTTAAACTGGTTGATGCAGTTTTTGCAGAATCTGATGCAGCCAAAGGGGTTATTGAAGAACCTGGGCAAATTATGGAGCATATTACGGCACGCCCTGGCGAAGGGGGGCGTGTAGAGTTATGGCCATTGGTTGAGACTGAAGATGAAGAAGATAGTATTAGCCCGTGGGAACCAGCACAAGGAAATGCCACACGGCAGAGCTCACGCCAAAAATTGGCAGATGCTGTGGCAGGGTATATCTTCCGGCAGTTAAATAAAAAATCTTTATCTGAGAAAAATCCTTTAACAGCAGGAGATGTTCTGGTTCTTGTGCCGCGCCGTTCTCCCTTTGTGGGGATGTTAGTGCGTGCGTTGAAAGGCCATAATATTCCAGTGGTTACGCTTGTGCGTACGGGATTGGCCGAGCATCTTGCTGTACAGGATATGCTTTCATTATGTGCAGCACTTTTGTTGCCGCAAGATGATTTAACATTAGCGTGTGTGCTCACATCTCCGCTCGGTGGTGTATCGGATGATAGTTTGATGGCTTTGGCTACGGGGCGTGAAAAAGGAGAACCGTTATGGTCAGCACTGCGAGAGCGCCACACAGAACAATCAGATTGGAAACAAGCGTGGAATTTTCTGAATGGTTTGTTCAGACAGGTAGATTATCTTACGCCTTATGAGCTTCTTTCTGCTGCACTGGGGCCGGGTGGAGCACGTGCACGGTTTCTTGCACGATTGGGTCCGGAAGCAGCAGAACCAATTGATGAATTACTTTCTGCAGCAATAAGATATCAGGATCAGCATCCGCCTTCTTTACAAGGTTTTCTGCATTGGATGCGTCATTCAGAAGAAACCGTGAAGCGGGAAGCTGAAGCTGGGGGAGATTCTGTAAGAATCATGACAGCCCATGGTTCTAAGGGGTTGCAGGCTCGTTTGGTGATTTTGCCGGATACAGTTGGCCTTCCGCGTTTTGAGGACAGATTGTTTTGGGCGCATGATAAAACACAAAATGTAGATGTGCCTTTGTATGTGCCGCGTAATGCTTTGTCTGTCGGTTTAACGAGGAGCCTTAAGGACGTTATGCGGAGCCGTGTGGTGGAGGAATATAATCGACTGCTTTACGTGGCACTTACACGTGCGGCGGATCGGTTGGTTGTGTGTGGATGGAAGCCGGGGCGCAATGTGCCCGCAGAAAGTTGGTACGAAAGATGCCGGGTTGGTTTTGAAAAAGCAGGTGCAACAGAAGTAGATTTTCAGGAAGGAGGATGGTCTGGCCCTATGCTGCTTCTAGAAGAAACGCAGCAGGAACAGCTTAATTCCCAAAAGTCCCGCCCGAGTTCTGTTGACAACCGTATGAACGTAACTTCGTTGCCATTGTGGATGGGAACTGCTCCGTTATGGAAACCTATTTTGCCAGAAGCTGAAAGCCCACTAGCGCGGCCATTGGCGCCAAGTAAACCAGATGATACCATGCTTGGGCCGTTACCACCTGTGCGTTCGCCACTGGATATTGCTGCTGTTACACCCGCCAAGGCGCGTGAGGCAGCTTTTCGGCGTGGTAATCTGGTACATTCTTTGTTGCAGTTTTTGCCAAATTGCCCGGTAGAACAGCAACCCGCTATGGCGCATCAGTGGTTGGCACGGCCAGCAAGTGGTTTGTCATCGCATGAAGCCACCGTGCTTGCACAACAGGTTATTGCGGTTTTGAGGCTGCCGGAACTGGCTGATCTGTTTGATCCTACTGCACGGGCGGAGCAGCGCTTGGCCGGTGTGGCTGGCGGGCAGGTTATTGTGGGGCAGGTGGATCGTTTGCGTGTGCTGCCAAACAAAGTGTTGGTGTGTGATTTTAAAACTGGCCGCCATGCTCCCCGTAGGGTGCAGGATACACCTGTTCTATATCTCCGACAGATGGCGGCTTATCGTGCCCTTCTGCAGGGCATATGGCCAGATCGGCCAGTGGTTTGCGTTTTGGTTTGGACAGAAATGCCACGTGCAGATGTTCTGCCAGATGCGGTGTTGGATAAACACGCCCCCGGCATTTTGCCTACGGCTGTATCTTGACCACAGCAAGCGCAACCTTAAGTGTTAGGAAGAGTTGGGTAGTAAGCCGTTTCAACTTGTTACCCTGTATTGGTAAAGGCAGTTCACGGCATGCAGGCGCGTGCCGGAGATTTTAAGGAACCAGAAAATGAGTGAACACACGCTTGCTGTCAGCGATTCCAGCTTTGATAAAGATGTTCTCAAGGCATCTGGCCTTGTGCTGGTAGATTTCTGGGCAGAATGGTGCGGTCCGTGCAAGATGATTGGCCCAGCACTGGAAGAAATTGGCAAGGAACTTGCCGGTAAGGTGACTGTCGCCAAGGTAAATATTGATGACAATCCAGAAACCCCCAATGCGTATCAGGTGCGTAGCATTCCTACCCTTATGCTGGTGCGTGATGGTGAGGTTGTAGATAAAAAAGTGGGTGCCCTGCCCAAAAGCCAGTTGAAGGCATGGGTGGAAGGCGCTCTGTAATCAGAGCCTCAGTTATGGCCTGAAGCTTGGGGGTGAATTACAAGCTTCAGGCTTAGTTTCCGCAGGGGCATATAGCCTGTAAGTTCTCATAAAACTTGGCAGATAGCTTCAGCCAGCGTAATGCAACGCGTGCTGGGCCATATTATATTTGTCCCTGCAATTTGTATTGTGCAGTCACAGGGTTCAAAATGAGCTGGATCACCGAATATGTTCGTCCCAAAATTCGCGGCCTGCTGCGTCGGGATGTGCCGGATAATCTGTGGACGACCTGTGACTCATGCAGCCAGATGATTCTGACCAAAGAGCTGCACAAGGCATTGAATGTGTGCCCCCATTGTGGGCATCATATGCGAGCACCGGTTATAGACCGTCTGAAATGGACATTTGATAACGGGGACTTCACCCGTATCGAACTGCCATCTGCTCCGGTTGATCCGCTTGGGTTCCGCGATCAGAAAAAATATACAGATCGTCTTAAAGATGCGCGCGCAAAAAGCCATCTGGATGAATCGCTTATTGTGGCCCACGGCACCATTGGTGGCCATCAGGCTGTTGTAGGTGTGATGGCGTTTGAATTTATGGCAGGCACCATGGGGGCTGCGTTTGGTGAGCGCTTTGTGGCCGCTGCACGCTTGGCTATTCTGCAAAAAGCCCCTCTGGTTATATTTACGGCTTCTGGCGGCGCACGTATGCAGGAAGGCGTTATCAGCCTAATGCAGATGCCACGCACCACCGTAGCCGTTGAAATGCTTAAAGAAGCCGGGTTGCCTTATATTGTGGTGCTGACCAATCCAACCACAGGTGGGGTTACGGCTTCCTTTGCCATGTTGGGCGATGTGCAGATGGCCGAACCCAATGCGCTAATCGGTTTTGCTGGCCCTCGCGTTATTCAGGATACAGTGCGCGAAAAGCTGCCAGAAGGTTTTCAGCGGTCTGAATATCTGTTGGATCACGGTATGTTGGACATGGTGGTGCCGCGTAAGGATGTGCCCACAACATTGGCCCGCGTGATCGGGCTGCTGATGCATGCACCGGCTGATGTAAAAGCACCGCCGCCGCGCCCAGAAGCACCGGCTCCCGCCGCCGCAGAGTAATTTTCCATGACAAAAGTAGCAGCCTCTGGCCCAACAGCAGAATTTACGGGCCGGACTGGCGCGGTGTTGGAGCGGTTGAATAACCTATATCCAGCCCTGATTGATCTTTCCCTTGGGCGGTTAGAGGCGCTGCTAGCAAAGCTGGGGCACCCGGAAGAAAAGCTGCCCCCCGTTATCCATGTTGCAGGCACAAACGGGAAGGGCAGCACATGCGCAACTCTGCGTGCGATTGGTGAGGCCGCAGGCTGGCGTGTGCATGTGATGACATCCCCACATCTGGTGGATGTTACAGAACGGTTTCGTATTGCTGGTAAACTTGTTAGCGAATCGGAACTGGTTGCCACGCTGGAAGAAATCGAGCGAGTGAATGCTGGTGCGCCCATTACCGTATTTGAAGTTCTGACAGCGGCTGGCTTTCTGCTTTTTTCTCGCCATCCGGCAGATCTGGCTATTATCGAAGTGGGGCTTGGTGGCCGGTGTGATGCCACCAATGTGCTGCGTAAACCTGTGGCATGTATTGTTACCTCCGTCTCGCGCGATCACGAGGCATTTTTGGGGGACACGCTGGAAGCTATTGCCGGAGAAAAAGCCGGTATTTTCAAGCCGGGTGTGCCTGCTGTAACGGGCAAGCAGCCAGAGGCGGTTATGAAAGTTCTGCAAGCGGAGGCCGAAAAGGTAGGGGCTCCGCTTTATCGTCGTGGGGCTGAATGGTCAGTTTTTTCGCAAAACGGTGCGGAGTCGGGCACGGCTAGGCTGACATTTACAGACAGGGCCGGAGAACTCACATTGCCTCAGCCAGCGTTGGTTGGGCCGTGGCAGGTTGAAAATGTGGGGCTTGCTGTAGAGGCATTGCGCGTTTCCGGCCTGCATGTGCCGGAGCAGGCGTGGCAGGGCATTGGCCGTGTAAACTGGCCTGCACGCATGCAACAGCTTCATGGCGCATTGGCTTCTCATCTGCCTAAGGGCTGGGAACTCTGGTTGGATGGTGGCCATAATCCCGGTGCAGGCAATGCTTTGGCGCAGGAACTGGCGCACTGGAAAGATCAGCCCCTGCATGTGCTGGTGGGCATGAAACAAACCAAAGATGCAACAGGGTTTTTGCACCCTGTATTGCCATTTGCATCTAGCGTGTGGGCTATTTGTGAGCCTCAGCAGCATTTGGCATTGCCGGTGGAAGCTATTGTAGAAGCTTCTGGCGGAAAGGCTCAGGTTGGGCCAACGCTGGTTGAGGCGTTGGATGCGCTGGTTGCCCAGAATCCACAGCCACCTGCAAGAGTGCTGATTTGTGGCAGTCTATATCTGGCAGGAGTAGCCCTTAAGCAGGATGGATGGGTGGCCGCGTAAACCGGCCGCCTGCCACTAAACGCTAAGTTTTCAATGGGGAAGAAAAAGTGGTGCCCCCAGTAGGATTTGAACCCACGACCTACCGCTTACAAGGCGGTTGCTCTACCACTGAGCTATAAGGGCACTCATGCGTCTTGCGCAGGGGCAGAATTAAGCTGAAACTACCCCCTGTCGTCAAGACCTGTTTTTACGTTGATGGAAGGTTTTTTGAGGCGGCAGGATATTGCATCCAAACCGCTGCTGGCGCATCTAGGCTGCATGCCGCACTCTCATCTTCCTCCTCATCCAGTTCTATCCCTGCACGATAGCCAAAGCCGTGCCACGGTGCCGTTTACGCCTATCGATCCGGCACATGTAAAAGTCTATTATTGTGGGCCAACAGTGTATGACTTGGCCCATATCGGCAATTTGCGGGCTATGTTAACGGCAGATGTGCTGGTGCGTTTGCTACGGCATGTTTACCCGCGTGTGACATTTGTGCGGAACATCACGGATGTTGATGACAAAATTACCGCCCGTGCCCGTGCGAATGGGGAGGATATTGGTTCTCTTACCCAGCGCACGACAGAAGAATTCCATCAAGATCTAGCATCCATGAATGTGCTGCCGCCGGATATAGAGCCGCGCGCCACACATAATATTGGTGAAATGCAGGCCATGATTGCGCGGTTAATTAAAAACGGCCACGCGTATGAGGCCGAAGGGCACGTGCTGTTTTCGGTCAGCTCCTTTCCATCCTACGGCGCACTTTCTGGCCGCAACCCGGAAGATCTTGAAGCTGGCGCACGTGTAGAGGTGGCTCCCTACAAAAAAGCACCGGGTGATTTTGTGCTGTGGAAACCATCGGATGCAGACCAGCCGGGGTGGGATAGCCCTTGGGGCCGTGGGCGGCCGGGGTGGCATATTGAATGCTCGGCTATGTCCCATCGCTATTTGGGGGATAGCTTTGATATTCATGGTGGCGGATCAGACCTTCTGTTCCCGCACCATGAAAACGAACGTGCCCAGAGCCTGTGTTGCTTCCCACATGGCAAGTTTGCCAATTATTGGGTGCACAATGCCATGCTACTGGTTGAGGGCGAGAAAATGTCCAAGTCTTTGGGCAATTTTCTGACCATTCGGGATGTGCTGGCCCAAGCCCCGGCAGAAGCTCTGCGGTTGCTGCTGTTGGGGGCGCATTATCGCTCTACGCTCAATTATACGCAGGCCGGTTTGCAGGAAGCGCGTAAAACGCTGGATCGGTTCTACCGTGCGCTTGCTGCGGGACCGGTGCCAAAAACAGATGTGCCAGAGGGCGTTTTGCAAGCTCTGGCAGATGATCTTAATACACCCAAGGCTATTGCGGAGCTGCACGCTCTTGCAGCGCAAGCTTTGGCAGGAGATAGGCAAGCCGCAGGCGCGCTTAAAGCAGGTGCAGGCATGCTGGGGCTTTTACAGGGTGACCCGGACCAGTGGTTTAAAGGTGATGCATCTGATGAAGACGCCGCGATTGAAGCCCTGATCAACGAACGTCTGGCGGCTCGCAAAGCGCGGGATTTTGCAAAGGCCGATGCGCTACGTGATCAGCTTCAGGCTCAGGGCATTGTGCTGGAAGATACCAAAGACGGCACAAGCTGGAGGCGCGCATGACCGGGCGGGACGGAGGCGCACCTCTGGAGCCAATAGGCAATACGCCAGTTGTTATTTTGGTGCGTCCGCAGATGGCGGAAAATATTGGCACCACAGCGCGCGCCATGGCCAATGGGGGCCTTTTCCATTTGCGGCTTGTCAGCCCAAGGGATGGATGGCCGCAAGAGCGCGCATGGCGTGCTTCCTCCGGGGCAGATCGGATTCTGGAAGCTGCAACGGTGCATGAGAGTGTGGATGATGCCGTGGCAGACTTGCACCATGTGTATGCAACGTGCCCACGGCCTCGGCATATCATCAAGCCAGTTTTAACGGCCCGTGGTGGTGCAGCGGAATTGCGTGCGGCAACAGGGCGCGGGTTAAAAGTTGGCCTGATGTTTGGCCCCGAACGTGCTGGCCTTGATAATGAAGATATGGCGCGGGCAGATGCACTGATTCGCTATCCGCTTAATCCGGCTTTCATGTCGCTTAATCTGGCGCAGGCCGTCATGATCATGGCTTATGAATGGTGGATGGCAGAGGATCAGACCCCCCCGCATGAACTCATGACGAATGAGACCCATGTGGCCACCAAAGGGGAGTTGGAAAACTTTCTGCAACATCTGGAGCGTGAGCTAGATAGCTGCGGTTTTCTGCGCAATGAGCAGAAACGGCCCGGTATGGTGCGGAACCTACGCCACTTTTTTACACGCGGTGAGGTAACAGAGCAGGAACTGCGCACGTTGCATGGTGTTGTACGAGAGCTGGCACACCCGCGCCGAAAAGACTGATATTTTTTAAGGAAATATATCTGCTGCCAGTCCATAAAAATGGCTGGCAGCAGTAAAGCGGTTTTTAGTCCGCCGCCAAAGGCATATTATGGTGCGCCATGGCCTTGGTTACGTGGTCTTCCACCGCGTTGGTAATCTTATCTACCTGTTTGGCAAAGATATGATCCGCTTCGGGGAAAACGCGGTAATCAACTGTTACACCTTTTTGGGTGTTCAGCTTATCTACCAGTTTATGAATGGCAGGTTCTGGGGCCATATCATCCTTGCCGCCAGCAATCATCAGGCCACCGCAGGGGCAGGGTGCCAGAAAGCCGAAATCATAATGCGCGGCAGGTGGTGCAATGCTGATCCAGCCGGTAATTTCTGGGCGGCGCATCAGCAATTGCATGCCAACAAAAGCACCAAAAGAATAACCTGCAATCCACAGACCACTGGCGTTGGGGTTAACCATCTGCATCCAGTCCAGCGCTGCGGCGGCATCTGAAATTTCGCCAATACCGCCATCAAACCGCCCCTGAGAACGGCCAACCCCGCGCGAGTTGTAACGCATGACGGAAAAGCCCATCTTTTCGAACGTGCGATACAGCGCATAGGTAATGCGGTTGTTCATGGTGCCGCCGTGCAGCGGGTGGGGGTGCAGCACGAGGGCAAGCGGGGCGTTGGGCTCGTTTGAATGGTGATAGCGCCCTTCAAGACGACCATCAGGGCCGGCAAACATAACCTCTGGCATTCGGGTTCCGCTTGATCATGGAAAACGTCCGTGGGCATGACGTTTCCGGGTTCTGTAAACAGGTCTGGCTAAAAACGATGCCACGTTCCTAATCAGGCCATGCGGGGCAGAAGCCACGCAGTTAAATGTTCAACACACCTTTCCTTTCCGTTTGTGGGGAGGAAATGGAAAGGAAAGGTTCTTTAGGTATATGGTGTCTCTGATGTGTAGAGAAAATAGCAGAAGGTGTTTTCTGCCGTTGACCTTGGAGAAGACACAGGCATAATCATGCACCAAGATTCCGTGGAGATCGTAATGCGTGGGGGAAGGTTTTTCTCCCAGCGTGATTAGGCATGCTGCACCTCGTGGTGTTGACCATGCGGCTTTCTATAGCGGCTGTGCGACCAAGATTTCCACATAAATCGTTATAATGGCTGTTTTTCGCCCTTTTGGGTATGGCATGTCTGTGTGGCAGGCGATCTGATTTGGGGCATCATGACAAGCAGAACAGAAAAAAACAGCAGTGGTTCAGATGTGGTTTATCTGGACGCTAATGCAACAGAGCCTTTGCGCCCGCAAGCGCGTGAAGCCTTGCTGGAAGCTGCTGATTTAACAGGGAATCCATCTTCCGTGCATCGGGCTGGCCGTAAGGCTCGCGCTTTGTTGGAACAAGCCCGTAATACGGTTGCACGTTATCTGGATGTAGCGCCGCTGAACTGTATTTTCACATCAGGCGGAACAGAAGCGAATGTGCTGGCCATGAGGGGACTCGGCCAAGGCCGCAGGTTTCTGATAGGGCGCACGGAGCATGATGCTGTTCGCAAGGGTGCACCAGAAGATGCACACGTGGCGTGGTTGGATGTGGATGCCAATGGTCAGGTACGGTTAGATAAGCTGGAACAGGTGCTGGCGCAGGATGAAACACCTGCTTTTGTGTGTTTGATGCTGGCGAATAATGAAACAGGCGTGCTGCACCCGATTGATGATGTGGTTTTGCTGTGTCGGAAGTATGGGGCGCATTTGCATGTAGATGCGGTGCAGGCAGCCGGGCGCTTGCCATTATCTGTTGAGAAAAGCGGAATCGATAGCCTTGCGTGCTCAGGCCACAAAATGGGTGGACCAAAAGGGGCGGGGGCCTTGTTGTTGCGTGGGCCAGCCCCAGCACGTGTGCTGCCAATATTTGAGGGCGGAGGGCAGGAGCAGGGCCGTCGTGGTGGCACGCCTCCGCTACCGGCTATTGCGGGCCTGGCCGCAGCTTTAGGTGCGGCGCTGGAGCAGCCGCGAGATCTAGCCCCGTTGCGGAATAGTATTGAGCAGGCGGCAGTGGCCGCAGGCGCCAAAGTATTTGGGGCAGATGTGCCGCGCCTGAACAATACTGTTTCTTTGGCATTGCCGGGCAGGCGGGCGCAGGCGCAACTGATGCGTCTAGATCTGGATGGTATTTGTGTTTCGGCTGGCTCGGCCTGTTCTTCGGGTAAAGTAGCGTTTTCACACGTGTTGGAAGCTATGGGGGCGGATGACTTGGCGGGGCAGGCCTTACGCGTTTCTTTGCCGTGGAATGTGACAGAGCAAGATGTTGCCCGCTTTATCGAATCTTATACCCGTATGGCGCAAAGCCCGGCAGCTATTGGGCTCATGGATTCTCTGGTGTAATTTCGATCATGGCATCTTCTATTTATTTTGATCATGCAGCCACCACACCGTGTGATCCGCGGGTGCGCCAAGTGCTGCTGGATGTTCTGGACCATGAAAATGGTAACCCACACAGCACAACACATGAAGCGGGTATGCGTGCGGCAGACAGAGTAGCACATGCGCGTAATCAGGTTGCCAGCTTGATAGGGGCTGATGCTAAGGAAATCATTTTTACATCGGGTGCTACAGAAGCCAATAATCTGGCCATTAAAGGGGCTGTACGCCATCTGGCGGCACAGGGTAGCCCGCGTAAGCGTGTTATAACTGTCGCTACAGAGCACAAATGTGTTTTGGAAAGCGTACGAGATCTGGCGCAGGAAGGGTTTGAACCTGTTGTGCTGCCAGTAGATGCTAACGGCCTACTTGATCCATCTGTGCTACAAGAGGCGCTAAAAGTGCCCACAGCACTTGTTTCCATTATGGCGGCGAATAATGAAACAGGCGTGCTGCAAGACATGCCGGTTCTTAGCGCTTTAGTGAATGAAGCAGGAGCTTTACTGCATTCTGATCTGGCGCAAGCCGCGGGGAAAATTCCTGTAGATGTGCGGGCATGGGGTTTGGCTTTGGCTTCTGTTTCCAGCCACAAACTGTATGGCCCAAAAGGTGCTGGAGCATTGTTTGTGCGGCGTCGGCCACGTGTCCGTCTGGCGTCTCTGTTTTCTGGCGGAGGGCAGGAACGTGGCGTGCGCTCTGGCACCGTGCCCGGTTTTCTTGTGGCTGCGTTTGGAGAAGCCTGCCAGATTGTAAAGCAGGAGATGGATACCGGCTTTGAGCATTTATCCATGTTGCAGCGCGTTTTTCTAAACAAATTGAATGCTGTTTTGCCGGGGTGTGAGGTTAATGCCGTTGCAGCCCCACGTTTGCCGGGTATTTTTAACCTGCGCTTGCCCGTAGGCGTTTCGGCTTTGGATGTTGTGGCGGTTATGCCAGATCTTGCTGTTTCTTTAGGATCGGCCTGTTCTTCGGCAGAACTCGCCCCATCTTATGTGCTGGAAGCAATGGGGTTGCGTAGGGAAGAAGCGGGAAGAAGCTTGCGTCTGTCTCCCGGACGTTTTACCTCAGCCGCCGAAGCAGAACGCGCGGCAGAAAATTTGGCGCAGGCTGTCTTGCGGGTGCGGAGCGTAACGTAAGTTACCAAGTGCAACCCGACAGAAGCGCCATAACCCCACATGCTGCAATGAAACAGCCTTTGGCAGGATGGAAAACCAATGCCCCAGATGACATTTGTTGAACAGGACGGAACCGAACACAAAGTGGATGCGCCGGTTGGCCTTTCCGTGCTGGAAATTGCCCACAAGCATGGCATTGATCTTGAAGGCGCGTGTGAGGGTTCTCTGGCCTGTGCAACGTGCCATGTGATTGTAGATCCAACTTGGGCCCCCAAGCTGGCTGCCCCTACAGATGATGAAGAAGATATGCTGGATCTGGCTTTTGGGCTGGAAAAAACATCTCGCTTGGGCTGTCAGATTGTCATGACAGATGCACTGGATGGTTTGGTTGTACGCCTGCCCAGCAAGGCCTGAAGCCGTTTTAAAAAGGATATAGCGCTCATGCGTATACTTGTTGCCATGTCTGGTGGGGTGGATAGCTCTGTTGTAGCTGCTCGCCTTCTGGAGGAAGGGCATGAAGTTGTGGGTGCTACCTTGCAGCTTTACGATTCGCGTGGGGCTGCAAAAAAAGGTGCGTGCTGCGCGGGGCAGGATATTCGGGATGCCCGTGCAGTGGCAGACCTTCTGGGCTTTCCGCATTACGTGATTGATGCGGAACGCCGTTTTAAGGATAGCGTTATAGAGCGTTTTGCAGATGCCTATGCATCGGGTGAAACGCCAGTGCCCTGTGTGGCGTGCAATCAGGGTGTAAAGTTTACGGATCTGTTGGGCCTTGCGCGTGAAATTGGCGCAGATGCTATGGCAACAGGCCATTACGTTCGTCGTGTAGAAGGGCCAGAGGGCGCAGAACTGCACCGTCCGTGTGATGAAGACCGGGATCAGAGCTGGTTCCTGTTTGCTACCACGCGGGATCAGCTTGAGTTTCTGCGCTTTCCGCTAGGCGATATGCCAGACAAGGCTGCCGTTAGAAAAGAAGCCGAGCGCTTTGGTCTGGTTGTTGCGGGCAAACCCGATAGCCAGGACCTATGCTTTGTAAGCGATGGCTCCTACGTGGATCTGGTTGAAAAAATGCACCCTGAAATGGCTGGTCCGGGTGAAATTGTGGATCAGCAGGGGCAGATTGTCGGCCAGCACGAAGGCGTTATGCGGTTTACGGTGGGCCAAAGCAAAAGGCTGGGGAATGCCGCGCGCCTGAATGGTGAACGCCAGATGGTGGTTGGTGTAGAACCGGGCCGCAGGCGTGTGATTATTGGCCCGCGGGAAAAATCTTTTGTTACGGCCCTTTCCGTGCGGAATGTGAACTGGCTGGTAGATGCCCCCCCAGAAGGTTTGGTTTGCCGCGTGCAGATGCGCGCGCGGGAAGAGCCTCGGGCCGCCCGCGTGGTGCCTACGCCGGAGGGGGCTATGGTGTATCTGGAAGAACCAGCTATGCCCGCCCCTGGGCAAGCCTGTGTATTCTATCAGGGCACGCGTATTCTGGGGGGTGGGTTTATCCGCCGTATGGAAGAAACTGTTCCAGCATAATTTTGGGGTAAAGGGCACGAATGATGGCTGATGGTCGGCTTGTTATTGGTACGCAGCGGTATTCTTCGTGGTCTTTGCGGGGCTGGCTGATGGTAAAGCTGGCACAACTGAATGTGGATATAGATGTTGTGCCGCTAGCAGGTGGTGGCAGAACCACAGTGCTTAAAACACTGTCTCCCAACGGGTGTGTGCCGTATTTGGAGCATGAAGGCGCTGTTGTGTGGGATTCGCTTTCCATTGCGGAATACTGCGCAGAACACCAGCCTGCACTATGGCCGTCTGAACGGTGCGAACGTGCGATCGCACGCTCCATATCAGCAGAAATGCATTCCGGATTCCGTGGCGTGCGTTCTGCTCTGCCGATGAATCTGGGGCGAGATTCTCGTCCGCTGGCAGAGCCTTTAGCGGAAGATGTGTTAAAGGATATCGCCCGAATTGATGCCATCTGGACAGATGCCAGAGCCCGTTATGGGGCTAATGGCCCGTATCTGTTTGGTGCATCTTTTGGAAATGCAGATGCCATGTTTGCCCCGATTGTCTGCCGATTCCTGTCCTATGACGTTACAGGGCTATCCGATGTTTCCCGCGCTTATATGGAAGCCGTGCGGCAGCACCCGCTGATGCGGGAATGGTATAAAGAGGCGGCAGATGAACCGGCAGAGTGGCAGTTGGATATGTATGAATCCATCCCCTGATACGGTGTGACGTTCTACAGTGTGCCCCACAGAATGTATGATACCGGAGGGGTAAAATGGCGCGTGCCTTACGGGTTTTAACAGTTTTACCCCCCCGAGAAAGATTTGCACCGCAACAGGCTGGGGCCATTGCGTTACTGGTGCATCGCACAGCCTTAGAAGGTGAAACTGTTGTAGGGTCACCTCTATCTGTTCCAAGTTTTCAGGGTGTGGCTTTCCAGCCCGTTCCTTCCATTTTGTATCCGTGGGGGCGGATTGGCCGATATATAGCCGGAGTAGCCAGAAAAATTCGGCAGCTTCAACCAGAACTCGTTGAGGTTCATAACCGGCCAGATATTGCACTGGGGCTGCGCAAGCGTTTCCCTCATCTTCCTGTTTCTTTAGTGCTGCATAATGATCCGTGCGGCATGAAGAAGGCGCGCACAGCAGCAGAACGAGAAACACTGGCAAGCAAGGTGGCGGTGGTTGCCGTATCTGAATGGGTGCAAAAGCGCTTTAAAAGTTCAGTACCTGCTGCGGATGTGTATGTGCTGCCCAATTGTCTGGACTTTTCAGCTTTGCCTGAAGTTTCTCAAAAGCGCGAGAATCTGTTGCTGTTTGCGGGCCGTGTTGTTGCCGATAAAGGTGTGGATTCCTTTGTAGCAGCTTGTGCTGAAATATTACCCTCCCATCCTGTATGGCGTGCTGAAATTATTGGTGCAGACAGGTTCGGCCCGGATTCTCCGCAAACGCCTTTTTTAAAGCAGTTGCGTGTGCAAGCACAGGCAGCCCATGTGGCGATGGCCGGGTATCAACCCCATCATAAAGTGTTGGATGCTATGGGGCGGGCAGCTATTGTTGTCATACCTAGCCGTTGGCCAGAACCTTTTGGCATGGTAGCCCTAGAAGCCATGGGAATGGGTGCGGCTGTGGTCGCTTCCTCTCGTGGTGGTCTGCCAGAAGTGGTCGGAAATGCCGGGGTATATGCTAACCCGGATGATGTTCCGGCTTTAGCGAATGTTTTGCGTGGTTTGATGAACAATCCGCAAAAGCGCAGCCAGATGTCTGTTGCAGGTAGTAAACAGGCCCAAAAATTTGATGCAGAAATTATCCGAAAAAAACGGCAGCTTTTACATGAAGGCATTGTCAAAACGTGGCTGCATAAAAGAAAATAAACTTCCATCTTTTGGGGCGCTTAAAGTTTGGCTTCCTCGTTAGGTTTCCATCCGCAAGCTTGCAAAGCTGGCACCATGCCGGGGCGGGGCGGTGCAACCGCTGTAATGGGGGGAGAAAGTGGCAGGGTTAAACTTCTGGCCAGAAGGTGCAATCCTTCAGAGTGCGGCGTGCCATAAAGAGGATCACCTATAATAGGCCAGCCCATGGCGGCACAATGCACGCGGGCCTGATGTGTGCGCCCTGTTTCAAGGGTAAGCTCCAGCCAGCACATCCCCTTGCTTCGGCCAAGAACTTTCCATTTTGTGGCGGCATGCGTGCCAGAAGGAGATGCAACCATCTGCCAGCCTTTTTTAGAGGATTGTTTTTCAAGTGGCAGGTCTATGCGGCCAGTGTTTGCCTGTGGGCCGGTTTGTACAACGGCCCAATAGATTTTCTGTGCTGTTTTGGTGGCAAAGGCTTGTTGCAAGGCCAGAAGGGGTTGCTTGCGTAAGGCTATGGCCAAGCAGCCTGATGTATCTGTATCCAGCCTATGCGCCAGCCATGGCCCATCCTTACGACGAGAAAGCAGCGGAAACCAGTCTTCAACACTTGGCCCACCAGCAGGGCCTGCATGAACAGGCAGGCCTGCCGGTTTATTCAAAATAACCAGATGATGATTCTGATAGAGGATGGGGGGTGAAGAAGGAGGAATGTTTAATCCTCCCGATTAGCGCCAACCAACACCTTGCGGCGGCCAACGCGGTCGGCTTGGCTGATAATGCCGTCTTTTTCCATCTGCTCAATCAACTTGGCGGCACGATTATAGCCAATGGAAAGCTTGCGCTGAATGAAGGAGGTAGAGGCTTTGCCTTCAGCAGTTACAATGGAAACGGCTTCATCATACATTTCGGATTCACCGTTATCACCGCCGCCAGAACGGCCAGAACCACTATTGGAGGATGCTGTTTCATCCACGGGTTCTGCCAACACGTCATCATCGTAAACAGGTTCTCCCTGTTCTTTCAGGAAGTTAACAACCTGCTCCACTTCACTATCAGCCACAAAGGGGCCGTGCACGCGGGTAATGCGGCCGCCACCTTGCATGAATAGCATGTCACCTTGGCCCAATAGCTGTTCAGCCCCCTGTTCGCCCAAGATGGTGCGGCTATCAAACTTGCTGATAACCTGAAAGGAAATACGGGTGGGGAAGTTGGCTTTAATAGTGCCGGTAATTACATCCACAGAGGGGCGTTGCGTGGCCATAATAACGTGAATACCAGCAGCACGCGCTTTTTGGGCCAGACGCTGCACGCAGGCATCAATTTCTTTCCCGGCCGTCATCATCAGGTCAGCCATTTCGTCAATAATCACGACGATATAGGGCATGGGGTCTAGCGTAACAGATTGTTCCTCAAAAACCGGGTTTCCCGTTTCGGGGTCAAACCCTGTCTGCACGCGGCGCACAACCACTTCACCATCGGCACGGGCTTCTGCTGCACGGGCATTATAGCCCGCAATATTCCGCACCTGCATATGTGCCATGGTGCGGTAACGGCGGTCCATTTCGCGCACAACCCATTTAAGGGCGTTTACGGCTTTTGGCGGCTCTGTCACCACCGGTGTAAGCAAATGTGGAATGCCATCATAGATGGAGAGTTCCAACACCTTAGGGTCAATCATGATCAGGCGGCATTCATCGGGGGAAAGCCGATAAAGCAGCGACAGAATCATGGCGTTTACACCAACAGATTTACCCGAACCCGTGGTGCCAGCTACTAGCAGGTGCGGCATACGCGCCAGATCACTGAATGTCGGCTCACCAGCAATATCTTTGCCCAAAGCCAGAGGAAGCTGGCCCGGATCATCCCGCCATGTCGGCTGGTTGAGCAGCTCAGAAAGGTAAACCGTTTCACGCGTTTGATTAGGCACTTCAATGCCCATCACGTTACGGCCCGGCACCGTGGCAATACGCACACTCAACACAGAAAGAGAGCGTGCCACATCATCTGAAAGGCCGATAATACGGGCAGAACGAATACCCGGCGCTGGCTCCAGTTCATAGAGCGTAACAACGGGCCCTGCGCTCATGCCTACAATTTTGCCCTGCACACCATAATCGGCCAGCACCTGTTCTAGAAGTCGTGCTGTTGCGTGAAGCGCTTCTGGGGAAGGGCCTGTGCGTGTATTGCTCGGGGCCGGTTTGAGAAGGCTGAGAGGTGGGAGTTCCCATCCACCTTTACGCACTGTGGCGCCTGCACGGGCCGTAGAGTTGGTGCTGCTTTCCTGATTTGCACTTCCAGAAAACAGACGCCCCAGAATACCCGATTTAGCCGCTTTTTCTGCAACGGGTTGCAGAGGCGGAGGGGGCGCTTGTGTGACGACTGGAGCCGGCGTAGCAGCAGGCGCAGGGTCTGGCATATGATGTGCTAATTCCATGGAAGAAGAAACCGCAGGTTTTTTGCTGTCTTCTTCATTATGCAAAACCAAGGCTGTGCCAGCAGATGCGGGCGTAGATATTGGTGCCGCGTGGGAAACTTCTTCTACCTCTGGTTCATCATGAGCAAAGAGAGACTGTGAGGAAGCTTGAGGTCGGTTTTTATAAAGATCGGCTGTTTCCGTGGGAGTATAGGCATCGGTCTGGGGTTTGCGGCTGGCATAGTAACGCACAAAGCGCACCCCAAGCTTGCCCGGCAAGCGCAGCAACGTAAGTGTTACCCGCCAGATGGCAAACCATTCCTCCCGCCGCAGGCCTGTTGCTAAAGCCATAAGCAGAAAAGCCAGTAGCAACCCAAGCAGCCACAGCACCATACCACCAGCCGGACCAATGGCCGCCATACCAGCAGCAATGGATGTTTGGGCAATGGAATGGCCAATGCCCCCGCCAACACCCGCTTGGGTTGGCCAGTTAATGGCGGGCAGGGCAGTGAAGAGCAGAGGAATAGCAGATAGCAATGCGCCAGAAACTGGTAACAGGCACAGAATAGCTACAACACGCATGGCAAATACAGGCCATGATTCGTGGCCCAGTAGCCGGTGGCTCATAAACCGCCAGCCCCATGCAATTAGAATTAACGCGGGCAGAATGGCTGCCAACCCCACGCCCTGCAACAGCGTATCGGCAAAAAAGGCCCCGCTTATGCCTAACAGGTTGGTAGGCGGCTGGCCTGTTGCTGTGTTGAAGGATGGATCATTGGGATTATAGCTGACAAGTGCAGCCAATAAAGCGCAGGCCAGAACGCATAGCGCAAGCCCACCACCTTCCTCCAGGCGCAAACGCAACGTGCTTTTGTGTGAGGATGGGGGATAATGATCGGATTGCGTAGGGCTTATGCGCGCCAAGGGTGTTGATCCTGACTCCAGAAGCCGAAACACGTTTCCAGCATGCCAGAAAAATGTTTGCGGGTGATTGATGAGAATGATTCGGTTTTAGCAGTAGCGGTAATCTATCGTGAACAGCTTTATAGCAGAAGCACTGGAACGTGGTTTTGTTAAGGAAGGTGTAAAGAAAATGCAGGTGTTGAGCACATTATCTTGCTCATAATGTTTTGTTTGCACGCTATTGGTAATGGAAAAGCGCAAAGCCAATCTCAAAACTACGAGATATTATTCAGCCCAGCAGAAACCACAGCCTGAAAATAATTTGTTCCGGCCAAGTATATCTACGCAGTTTGGGGGAGTGCTGTAGCATCTGCCATCTGTGCCATCTTCCTATTATACCTGATTGTGATAGCACTCTCTGTAATGCATCTAAAAAATGGCGGTTGTTTGCTGAAAGGTAAGTTTGCTTGCCAAGATAGGCCAGATTATCCCGAAAGATAGACATAAACTGCCAAGGCCCGCGCCGAAGGGCGGCTAATGCCCGTTGCGTAAATAAGGCAGGTGCACCTACGGCATTATTATCATGCTGGCGATAAAATAGTGTGGGCTGATTGTCTGTAATAACTGTGCCATCTGCGCCAGTTACAACCAGATAAGCCCACCAATCATGCAAAATATGATTGGGCGGCGGAAAGCTGCCTTGCAAGAGGGAGACCGCCGCAGGGGCAAGCATAATGGTGCAGCCTGTGGCAATATTCTGCGTTAATGCCATTTGAAAACATGGATTTGGCGGTAACTGCGGTGAAATGCTGATTGGGCGCAGCTTGGTGTCTGTTAAGCGTTGGCGTGAGCAATAAAGCGCAGGTTTTTGGGTGGTTGTTAGCGCTGTGAGCCCACGTTCCAGTTTATGCGGAAACCAGACATCATCCTGATCACAGAAGGCAACAAAAAAGCCCGCGGGCACATCTTTCAGAAGTGTTGCGTAAGAAAGTACAACCCCCACATGCGCAGGGGATGACGTAATTTGCCTGCAACGTTGATGGCCGACATCCAGGGTAAACTGATGCATGCATGCGATACTTGCATCTGTAGATCCATCATCTCGCCACAGCAGAACCCAGTTTGTATGCGTTTGCTGTTTAAGAGATGTTAGCAGATCATTTAAAAATGCAGCACCATTGTAAACAGAAAGTAAAACGGCAACAGGAACGGTTTCCTGAGATTGGGGAAGATCCATCCCGTGTTGCACGTTTGGTGTCTGCACCTGACTGTTCACTTCTGCATTTTGTCAGGCGGTATTGATTGAAATAACCTTCTGGGGCCGCCTGTTTCCCCAGAGAGGTGTCAGGAAGGTGTGGTGAAGATTTGGTGTACTACCTTGTTCACGCTTTCCTGCCATTGCGGCATTTGAATACCAAATACGTGCGCGAGTTTGCTGTTATCCATGCGGGAATCAGCCGGACGCTTGGCAGGGGTTGGCCAATCTTCTGTGCGAATGGCTGTAATGGTGGGTTTGGCTTGGCCATATTCAGCCGCTTTTTGTAGCGCGGCTTCGGCCAGACCATGCCACGTTGTCTCACCCGTGCCACAAGCATGGTAAATGCCTGCGTATTCATCTTTCCAGCCGGTGTTTTCAATAGTGGCCAGAATGGAAAGAATAGCCTGCGCTAGATCATCGGAACAGGTTGGGTTGCCGCATTGATCCCCCACAACCTTCAAGGCTGGGTTTTTGGCGCCAACATTCAGCATTGTGCGCACAAAGTTTTTCCCGTGCGCTGAATAAACCCAAGAGGTGCGCAGAATGATGCTACGCGGATCAGCCGCCAGAATGCACTGTTCACCTTCAGCTTTGGTGCTGCCGTAAACAGTCTGTGGAGAAACAGGGTCTGTTTCCACATAAGGTGCGCCTTTGTCTCCAGCAAAAACATAATCTGTGGAAACATGGATAAAAGGTATGCCGCGTTCTGCACACAGGCGGGCCAGCAGTTCTGGCCCCGTTGTATTGGCACGAGCTGCGGCTTCAGGTTCACTTTCTGCCAGATCAACAGCCGTCCATGCTGCGGCGTTTACCACAGCAACCGGTTTGATGGCGTCTAGCGTAGCCTTAAGTGTTTCAGGGCGGTCAAAATCAAAATCAGGACGACCGACGCAACGGATGCGCGGGCCACCGAGATTTACCAGAGATGTTGCCAGTTGGCCTTTTCCGCCAGTTACCAGAACAGGGCCGCCAGTTTCAGACAGAATGCTCATGCTTAGCCTTCTTTCCCCGTATACTGAAACCATCCCTTGGCTGCTGAAAATTCTGGGGCCAGCAAGTCTTTTTCAGACAATACGGCATCCTCAGCCTTAACGGGCCACTCAATCCCGAGTTCCGCGCTGTTCCAGATAACGGCGCGTTCAGATGCTTTGCTGTAAAGAGCCGTGCATTTGTATTGCACTTCTGCATTTTCAGTCAGGGTGCAAAAGCCGTGAAGAAAGCCAGGTGGAATCCAGAGCTGAGACCAATTTTCTTCAGAAAGTTCAGCCGCAACCCATTTGCCATAAGTAGGGGAGCCTGTGCGCGCATCTACGGCAACATCCCAAATGGCACCGCGAGTGCAACGTACCAGTTTGCCCTGTGCAAACGGATCAAGCTGGCAATGCAGGCCACGGATAACGCCTTTCTGGCGGGAAAGGCTCTGGTTATCCTGCACGAAAGGTTCCGTAATGCCTGCTTCGCGCATGCGTTCGATATTGTAGGTTTCTGAAAAGAACCCACGATTGTCACCAAAGCGTGGTGGCGTAATCAGAATAACATCGGGAATGGCAAGGCGTTCGGATTTCATGCGCGGGAAACTCCTGCGTTGCTATAGGGGAAAGGAAAAAGCAGGCCTTAGTGGCCTGCACCTTCAGATGAAGCTAGGTTGAACAATACCCGGCCCAGTTCTGTTTTACCCATGCGTTTGGCATGTTCTTTAAGATGATCGGCAGAAATATACCCCATACGGAAGGCCACTTCTGCAGGAGAACCGACAAGCATGCCCTGACGTGCCTGAATGGTGTGCACAAACTGGCTGGCTTCTAGCAGGCTATCGGGAATACCCGCATCCAACCAGGCACAACCACGGCCCAGACGCTCAACTTGCAGGTTGCCTTCTTCCAGGTAAAAACGGTTTAGATCTGTAATTTCCAACTCACCACGTGCGGAAGGTTTTACCTTTTTGGCAAAATCCAACACACGGTTATCATAGAAATACAGGCCAGTTACTGCCCAGTTTGAAGGTGGGTTGGTGGGTTTTTCCACAATATCAAGCGCACGGTCTGTTTCATCAAAGGAAACAACCCCATAACGTTCGGGGTCACGTACCTGATAAGCAAAAACAGTAGCGCCTTGTGGGCGTGCAGCCGCTTTTTGCAAGGAAGCGCTGAGGTGATCGGCAAAGATCAGGTTATCACCCAGAGCCAATGCGCAAGGTGCATCCTGTAGCCAGTCTTCAGCAATCAGGAAGGCCTGCGGAATACCATCTGGTGAAGGCTGGACACGGTATTCAAAGTTTACACCAAACTGAGAGCCATCTCCTAGCAGGCGCTTAAACTGCGGCAGATCCAGCGGGGTGCTGATGATCATGATATCCTTGATACCTGCCAGCATAAGCGTGGAAAGCGGATAATAGACCATTGGTTTATCATAAACTGGCAGCAACTGTTTGCTGGCTGCCAGTGTCATGGGGTAAAGCCGCGTGCCAGATCCGCCAGCCAGCAGAATGCCCTTCATGGGGGTAGGAGTAGCAGGTTTTTGAATCATGGAGCAGTGGTTCCCAGTCTCTGGCCAGTATAGCGGCGGGCGCGAATGCTTTCCCACCACGCGCGGTTGTCCAGATACCACTGGACAGTGCGGCGGATGCCGGTTTCAAAATTATGCTTAGCTTTCCAGTCCAACGCTTTTTCTGCGTGGGAAGGATCAATTTCGTAACGGAAATCATGGCCGGGGCGATCTGTTACATAACGGATCAGCCGTTCATGTGGGCCTGCGGTATCTGGAGAAAGTTCATCCAGAATGCGGCAGATTGTCTGCACAACTTCCAGATTGGTGCGCGGCTGGCGGGCGCCAATAGCGTAGGTTTCACCAGGTTTGCCCGTTTCAACGGCTTTCACCAGAGCTTCTGCGTGGTCTTCCACAAACAGCCAATCACGCACATTGTCACCCTTGCCATATACGGGCAGTTCTTTGCCCTCAATGGCGTTAATGGTGATAAGCGGGATCAGTTTTTCAGGAAAATGCCAGATGCCGTAGTTATTTGTCGTGTTGGTGACAAAAGTGGGCAGCCCGAAGGTATGATACCAAGCCCGAACCAGATGATCGG
The DNA here is from genome assembly GCF_008704325.1 of Acetobacter sp. DmW_125128. NCBI lineage: Bacteria > Pseudomonadati > Pseudomonadota > Alphaproteobacteria > Acetobacterales > Acetobacteraceae > Acetobacter > Acetobacter sp. DmW_125128. The sequence continues at coordinate 85,802 of NZ_VHOP01000020.1, forward strand.
AAGATGCCTTGCTGGCCGAATATGGGCTGCGTGGATCATACGGCGTTGTTTCGGTAAATGGCGGATCATTGGGGCCGAGTGCACCAAAAACCTCATCCGTGGAGATATGATGAAAGCGGAAGGCTTCTTGCGCTTCCTTATCCAGAGTCATCCAGTATTTGCGGGCGGCCTCCAGCATGGAGTATGTGCCCACCACATTTGTCTGGATAAAGACGCCCGGCCCATCAATGGAGCGATCAACATGGCTTTCCGCCGCCAGATGCATAACTGCATCTGGTTTAAAACTGTTGAACAGCTTTTCCAGCGCAGGTGTATCTATGATGTTGGTCTGTGAGAACGTATAGCGTTCGCTCTCTGGGGCGTCTTCAACTGTCTCAGGAGAAGCTGCATAAGTCATGCAGTCAACATTCAGGACAGAATGTGAGGTATTGTGTATGATGTGGCGAATAACGGCAGACCCGATAAACCCACAACCACCGGTTAATAAGATGCGCATGCTATGTCGTTCTTCAAGACCAGAATGATATAATTGCCTGATAACAGCTTATCAGTCATATGGGAGAAGAAAGCAATTCTCCAGCATTCTTACGTTTTTTCTATGCAAATCTGGATAGAGAAGGATATCTCACCCGTTAGACAAAAATATACACAGTCTAATTGAGGTAGAACTTCTATAAATGAGGGTGTTTTTAATTCAATGACAGGAACCCGCCAAACAGATCCAATGCAGTGGGTGCATATGGTTCCGGAACTGGCATTTCTGGCTGCTTCCTCTCCTGTTATTGGAAAACCAGAGCAATCAAAACCGTTTGTTTGTGAGCAACACAATGGAGCATGGACGCCGGTTTTTGGGAAACTGTTTCTGGAAAATAAAGAACAAATTTCTTTTTATGGGCGCATGGCGCTGGAATTGGCTTTTCTGCTGAATAGCCTGCCTGCGCATGATGTGAAGAAATATTTAAATCGCATTTGGGTAGCTTGCGCCCGCAGTGCGGCGCGGTGGTGGAAGATTTTTGGTGGGGCTGTAGAAAACTGCCCGGAAAGATGGGTGGAAGCGCTGGCAGCAGATAGGCTGCCTGATATGGAATGGTTGCAGCAGGTATGCCAACAGCAGTTATCTTCTGTATTTCAGGTAGGAAACGATCCGCAGGTTTTTTCTGGTCAAACTGAAAATGTTAATGATTTTTGCCAGTGGGTGCAGCGCGTCTGGCCTTACCTCGGATCTTCTGACGTGCTTATGGCAGAAGGTGGGGATGAAAGACTCGGCCTTAATCCTCAAACCCATCAGAATCGTTATGGCTGCACCTATAGTCCTTCTGTAACAGGCGGACAGTATTCTTCTTCCACGGCCTCATCGCCGTCTTTGCATGCATTTAATGCTGTGGAGAAATGTCGGCTGGAGCTGGTGCGGGAAATGCTTGTGCAGCCTCCAGAAGTACCATTGCTTGCGCTTGAAGCAGATACCAAGGCCTTTTTGGCGCAATATTACGGTGTTGAAAAACCAGATAACTGTATTTTAGCGCCATCAGGTACGGATTCCGTGCTGGCTGCGTTGGCTCTTTCTTTGGTTGTTAACCCTGCCGTAGGTGTGGTTTTGGCAGGTGTGGAAGAAACCGGCAGCGGTGTGCCATTGGCAACGCAAGGTCGGCATTTTGCAAGCACAACTGCATTGGGTTTCCGTGTTCGTAAAAGCGAGAAGATATCCGGGTTTCCAGCAGGCACACAGTTGGTAACAGCCCCATTGCGCACCGAAAATGGCGAGCTGAATTCTCGGCAAAATATTTTCCATATTTGTCAGCAGCAGATTCATAAAGCCATACAGGCCGGGCAACGTGTGCTGCTTTATTTGCTGGATACCTCTAAAACGGGCCAGCTTGTTCCCGATATGCAGGTCGTGCAGGCGCTTTGCCATACATATCCGGGCCAGATTGATGTTGTGGTGGATGCTTGCCAAGCGCGCCTGATGCCAGAGCGTATCAAGGCCTATTTGCAGCGTGGCTGGGCTGTTATGGTTACGGGTTCCAAATTTTATACAGGCCCGGCGTTTTGTGGGGCACTGTTATTGCCAGAAGCGTGGCGGCAACGGCTGGATCATGCTGTGTTGCCATCAGGGCTGGTAGCCTATTTTAATCAGGCGGAATGGCCCGCCTGTAAGGCAACAGCTTCTTTAAACAATGGGTTTAATTTGGGGCTATTACTGCGCTGGGTTGGTGCATGTGCGGAAATCAAACGTTTTTCTGACGTGCCTGCCACAGAAAAAATCCATCGCTTGGGGCAGTTTCTGGGTGGAATACGCCATATTCTGGAGCAGGATCAGACAATAGAGCTATTGCCAGATACCTTTGCAAAGCGGAGCGCTCTGCCCGATGCGTGGGATCAACAGCAAACCATTTTTTCTTTTCTGATCAATGGTGGGGGTAATAGCGGCATGACTCCCGTCTTAAACCTTGAGGAATGTCGCCAGCTACATGTGTGGTTAAAACAGGATATCTCTGGCTATCTGCCATTCGGCTGTCCAAATTCTGTGTATCAGATTATGGCCAAAAATTATCAGCTAGGGCAACCTGTTGCTGTGCCTTATGCACAGGTGCGCGGGCAAATGGCGGGTGCTTTAAGAATTTCTGTTAGTGCCCGCCATATTTCTGGGTCAGATATGCCTACAGGTATGGCGTATCAAACGTATCTGGATCAGGAGATACAAAATATTCAATATGTCATGGAAAAGATTTCCCTGATCCTGCGCTATTGGCCATTTTTGCAGAAAGCGGAGGAAAAGGCGGCTTCTGCACAGTCTGAAAACGTGATGGATGTTGAGGCGGAAGTATTGCTTCCTGTTGCATTGTAGGGGGCACCATTTCGGCTCTTGCGTCACAAGTTAGCCGGCCGCACAACACACTTTATGAACGAAATAAGAGACCTTCCCAAAGTTTTACCTTCATCTCAGGATCATTTTCTGGATGGCCCTAAATTGGCGCCGGGTATTACGCGTTTCTGGCTGATCCGCCACGCATTGGTGGAAGAAAATGCCCGTATGTGCATGTATGGCGCAATGGATGTGCCTTTGTGCCCCGATAGCCTTATTGCGCAACGCCCTATGTATCGGGCTTTGGCAGAACGCCTGCCTAAGCCAGCACATTGGCTTGTAAGCCCGTTATCTCGCACACAACGCACAGCGCAGGCCGTGCAGGAAGCTGGCTATGGCCCCGCCAAGCTGACAGTAGAGCCAGATCTGATTGAACAGAATCTGGGCTCATGGCAGGGCCTGCCTTATGAGGAACTGCCCCAGTATCTTAATCTTGCACCGCATCCGTTCTGGGCTGTTGGGGCAACGGAATGCCCGCCAGAGGGTGAAAGCATGATTGATGTCTGCGCGCGCGTGGGCCGCTTGCTGGACAGGCTGGCAGAAAAATATGCGCAGCAGGATATTATAGCGGTAACACATGGTGGCGTAGTGCGTGCGGCATTGGCCCATGCCTTGCGCATTCATGCGGAAACAGCACTTCATTTTTCCGTGCAGAATCTGGCGCTAACCATTCTGGAACGTTTGGACGTGGGCTGGCGCGTTGTAACTGTAAATGAATTGCCTGGCGTATAAGCCGGGCCCAGCCAAAATTACTACGGAAAAGCCAGCCATGCCGGGTTTACGTGGCGGTTTAACTTCCTATGTTTTGTGTATGCGCCATTACGGTGTGGCTATTTCTTCCTGAAGGGTTGTCGTGCATGTCTTCTTCCTCTCAGCATCCGGGTGCTCTCGCCGTTACGGACCAGCTGTTTTTTCATCGTCCAGATGCACAACTGCATAAAGATGATGCGGAAAAGCTGACAAAAACGGCATTGGCCGGAATGGAGGATGGTGAACTTTTTCTGGAATACAGAGAAAGTGAAGGCATTGCATTGGACGATGGTGTTATCCGTTCGGCATCCTTTAATACCAGCAGCGGATTCGGTCTGCGCGCTGTATTGGGGGAAGAAACGGGTTTTGCCCATTCGGATGAACTCAGCCGGTCTTCCTTATTGCGTGCTGTAGATGCTGTAAGCGCCGTGCGTGCCGGACGCTCAGGCCAGATGGCATCACCGCCACGGGCCACCAACCAGCGGCTTTACACAGACGCCAACCCGCTGGGTGATAGCGATTTTGCAACGCGTTCTGGCCTGCTTTCAAAAATAGATGCCTATGCGCGGGGCAAAGATAATCGTGTGGTGCAGGTTATGGCCTCCCTTTCGGGGGAATGGCAGGCTGTGCAGATCATGCGGGCCGATGGCACACGTGCGGCAGATTTGCGCCCCTTGGTGCGGCTGAATGTATCTGTTGTGGTGGAACATGATGGCAAGCGTGAAAGCGGAAGTTACGGGCTAGGTGGCCGGTATGAGATCAACCGCTTGCTGAATGAAGAAACATGGCAGGGCGCTGTGGATGAAGCGTTGCGGCAAGCATTGGTTGCATTAGAAGCACAACCCGCACCAGCAGGTGCCATGGAGGTTGTGTTAGGCGCAGGTTGGCCCGGCATTTTGCTGCATGAGGCCGTTGGCCACGGGTTGGAGGGGGATTTCAACCGCAAAGGCACATCCGTATTTGCCGGGCGCATCGGTAAGCGTGTGGCTTCCCCCGGCGTTACGGTTGTGGACGATGGATCTCTACCCGACCGGCGCGGCAGCCTGACTATTGATGATGAAGGCACGCCCACAGGCCGCACGGTGTTGATTGAAGACGGTATTTTGCAGGGGTACCTGCAGGATAGGCTGAATGCACGCTTGATGGGCATGGCGCCTACAGGAAATGGGCGTCGCCAGTCATACGCGCATATGCCTTTGCCGCGCATGACCAACACCATCATGCAGCCCGGGTCTTCTACAACGGAGGAAATGATCTCATCCGTAAAGCGTGGCCTGTACGCGGTGCACTTTGGGGGGGGGCAGGTGGATATCACCTCAGGCAAGTTTGTGTTTGCCGCATCTGAAGCTTATCTGATCGAAAATGGCCGTGTAACGGCGCCTGTAAAAGGTGCTACCCTGATTGGAAGCGGGGCGGAGGCCATGACACAGGTTTCCATGATTGGTGGCAATCTGGAGCTAGACCCCGGTATCGGCACCTGCGGTAAAGCCGGGCAAGGCGTGCCGGTTGGGGTGGGCCAGCCTGCCCTTAAAATGACTGGCCTGACCGTAGGCGGCACAGCTTAAGGCTTTTTTCAGCCAAATGCTTTTGGGCTGAGTGTTTCTGTTCTCTGCTCTCTCATGCTAGAGCGTCTGTCTGCTGGTTCTGCCCTGCAGACAGGGGCCGGAGAGAAGGGACAGGATAAATGGTCGAGAACGGGTTTAAGAGTTCTTTCATGCGGGAGGCCGCTGCACGCGGCTTTATTTTCCAGTGCACGGATGCCGATGCGCTGGATGCGCTGATGGCAGAAAAATCCGTGGCGGCCTATATCGGGTTTGATCCTACGGCAGATAGCCTGCACGTTGGCAGCCTTATCCAGATTATGATGTTACGGCTGTTGCAAAAACACGGCCACCGACCAATAGCGCTGGTGGGTGGCGGCACAGCCCGTATTGGTGATCCATCCTTCCGGGAAGAAGCCCGGAGGTTGATGACGGAAGATATCATTAAGACCAATCTGGCCGGTATAGAAGGTTGCTTGCGCCAGTTCCTCACCTTTGGTTCTGGTGCATCAGAAGCAGTGCTTGTGAACAATGCAGATTGGCTGGACAAGCTGGCCTATATTGACCTGCTGCGTGATGTGGGGGTGCATTTTTCCATCAATCGCATGCTGGCGTTTGATTCCGTAAAAAATCGCCTTGAGCGCGAGCAGGGGCTGACATTTCTGGAATTCAACTATTCCATTCTTCAGTCTTACGATTTCCGTGAATTGAACCGCCGCATGGATGTTGTGTTGCAGCTTGGCGGGTCAGATCAATGGGGCAACATTATTTCTGGTGTGGAACTGGTGCGCCGCACAGACCAGAAGAGCGTTATGGGGCTAACTACACCACTGCTTACAACGGCATCTGGTGCCAAAATGGGCAAGACAGCCAACGGTGCCGTGTGGCTTTCTGAAAAACGTTTACCAGTGTTTGATTACTGGCAGTTCTGGCGCAACACGGAAGATGCAGATGTAGGTCGTTTTCTGCGGCTGTTTACCGAACTGCCGCTTGAAGAATGTGCACGTCTGGAAGCCCTGCAAGGCGCGGAAATTAACGAAGCCAAGAAAGTTCTGGCAACAGAAGCAACGGCTCTATGTCATGGACGCAATGCGGCCTTGGCTGCGGCAGAAGCTGCCCGCCAGACGTTTGAAGAAGGCCGCGTAGCTGCGGCAGATCTGCCGGTGCATGAAGTGGCAGAGGCCGATATGGCCGCAGGCATTCCAGTTTTTCGCCTGTTTGCAGAAGCAGGGTTGGTTAAAACAAATGGGGAAGCTCGGCGTTTGGTACGAGGTGGCGGGGCGCGCCTTAATAATGATGTGATACAAGATGAAAATAGGCTGATTACACAGCAGGATATGGTGGATGGAGCCATCAAACTTTCTGCTGGTAAAAAACATCATGTTCTGGTGAAGGTTGGGGGTTCAGCCTGATAGACCGATAAGGAGGCTACCGTGAAAAAACTGGCGTTAAAACTGTCTGCTTTGGGGCTGTTGTGCAGCCTAAGCGCATGCGGTGGCCCCTATTATGGTGATGGCGGCCTGTATTATCCATACGGGTATTCAGGCTATGGCCCCGTATATGATGATTATTATGGTTATGGCCGTTGGGGCGGTGGTGGCCGAGGCCCGCGGCCTCGCCCAGGTTTTGGTCCCGGTGGCCGACCCGGTGGGCATGGTGGCCCCGGTGGCTTTGGCCCTGGCCCACGCCCAGGCGGTGGTGGTGGTCGCCCACCAGGTGGTGGCCCTGGCGGTCCCGGTGGCGGTGGTGGCCCTGGTGGTGGTCACAGATAATCTTGCCAAGGCAGCATTTTTCAAAGTTTGAAGGTGCTGCCTTTTTACTGGAAACAGTTTTTTGCTTACCTAATCAGTTCTGAACAGATGGGTTTTAGTGTTTCTCTGCGCAGGAGCTGATGGCGTGCTGTACCCTAAAAAAATTGCCTACGTTATTAACTCGCTAGAAGGTGGTGGCACGGGCGCTATGGTGCCTTCCATTACGGGTTTTTTTCGTGCGCGTGGGTGTGATGTTGGCGTTTTTGTGCTGACCCCACGGGATAAACGGGCAGAGCCAGCGCTCCAAGCCGCGGGGCTGGATATACACATTAGAGAAGGTGGAGAAAGCGATCATCTCCAAGCATATTTATGGCTACGCCGTAAACTGGCTGCGTGGCAGCCCACCCAGATTTGGACGTCTTTAACACGCTCTACTTTGATCGGGCAGCAAGTTGGGCGCAGCTTGCGCGCGCCGGTTATCAGTTGGCAACACAATGCGTTTTTGAAACCGGGAAATATTCGTCTTTTACGGGCAGCCAAATCGCTTTCAAAATTATGGGTATGTGATTCGGAATGCGTGGCAGATATTACGCGCGCACGCCTCAAACTGCCGGCAAATAAAGTTATGTCTTGGCCGGTTTTTCAAGCTTTGCCGGATATTCAGCCAGCACAGCCTTGGACGCAGGGAGAGGTGATTCGTGCAGGCTCACTTGGGCGGCTGCATGTTGCCAAAGGTTACGATATTCTCTGCGCAGCCCTTAAGCGCCTTCAGGCCTATACATCCTTGCCTGCGTTTGAAGTGACAGTTGCAGGAGAAGGGCAGGAGCGGGCTCATCTTGAGCAGATGGCAAAAGAATTAAAGCTCACGAATATTCGTTTTTCAGGCTTTGCATCTTCATCGCAGGATTTTCTATACACCCAGCATCTTTATCTTCAGCCATCTCGGCGCGAAGGGTTCTGTATCGCCATGCATGAGGCCATGCAGGCAGGCTTGCCTGTTATTGGCAGTGATGTGGGGGAGATGGATCGGTCTATTGTAGAAAATGTAACCGGGTGGAAGGTGCCGCCAGAAAACCCGATTATGTTGGCCGATACATTGGCAACAGTTCTTGCGCAGCCAGGGCGGCTTGCTGAGGTTGGTCAGAACGCAAGGCAATTTGTGCTGGAAAAGTTCAGTAAAGAGAAGTTTTTTGAAAATGGAGATGCCATTTTCCGGCATCTGGCAAGGCAGATTTAAGGTGGTACGGGTGGCCACCTAAAAGGCGAACAGCTTCCTGTTTTGTACAACGCAGCACAGAAACAGCAATTCTTATAAAGTATTAAGGGAGAGACTGGTGCTGCTGGACAGGATTGAACTGTCGACCTCTCCCTTACCAAGGGAGTGCTCTACCACTGAGCTACAGCAGCTTAGTCTGCGGGCGTTCTAGCTGTTCGCGCGGAACGCCGCAAGACCAGATACGGTAAAAAAGACGAAAAAATTAATCGTCGCGGTGGGTTTTTTCCATGCGCTCGTGCTGCTCCTGCGCTTCAATGGAAAGTGTGGCAATGGGGCGTGCCTCCAGCCGTTTCAGGCCAATGGGCTCACCCGTTTCTTCACAGTAACCATATGTGCCGTTTTCAACCCGCTGCAAAGCAAGGTTGATTTTGCCAATCAGCTTGCGGGCACGGTCTCGCGTACGCAGTTCCAGTGCACGGTCTGTTTCCACACTAGCACGGTCAGTAATATCAGCTTCATGGATGCCGCCTTCAGAAAGGCTGGCAAGCGTATCTCCTGCTTCTTTAAGAAGGTCGGCGCGCCATTTAAGCAATTTCTGCCGGAAGTACTCCGTCTGAAGGGGATTCATGAACTCTTCATCTTCAGAGGGGCGATAATCTGGCGGTAAGGTAATCATGTCTGTCGTCAGCCTTTGCAATGACAGGCAGCCTGCCTTGAAAGAATGACGCGGCTTATAGCGGCATCCCGCTCACCCGCCAACAATTTTATGGGGCTAAAACGCAGAAAAGCGACAAAGGATAAAGTAAGAGTAAGAAAAGACTGCATTTAAAATGAGTAATGAAAAAATATTTTAAGAAAGTTCCCGTTTTTATAAACGCTTTCTTAACAAAATTATGCACGTTTTTGTGAGCTTGATGCTGCTATAAGCCAACCAACAAACATAAAAATCCATCCCGCAGTGGGGAAAGAAAAAACAGCACTGGTTGAAGTAATGGGCCATAACAGAATGCAACAGGCTACAAAGAGCATGGCTTGCTGCGGATGGTGTTCTACATCCAGCGCTCGCCAGCCAATGCGCACCCATTGAAAAGCCAAACCTATAAATGCCACAAGGCCCGGTAAACCAGCTGTTGTGGCAACTTGCAGATAATAGTTGTGCGGGTGAATATTACAGCCCCGATCCGTATCATTTGTAAGCGTTTCTATACCTAGAAAAGACAAGGCATGTGTTTGGATAGGGACGTGGCAGAAATTCCTAAAGCCATCCATACCCAGCCCCGTCCAAGGGTGTTGGGCAACCATAGCAATGGCGGAACGGAAAAGCTTGCCGTAGTCGCTTTGGGCAAAATGATGCAACTGATCAGAAAATTTTAGGACAAGTTTGGCGTAAACAGGCGGAGAGATGACAGGCAAGCAGGCAATCAATCCACCAGCGCACGCAAGAATGAGGCCAAAGGGCAGGCGAAAGCGGGGAAAGATAAATGCCGTAAGAGACAGCCCAAAAAAGAGCAGCACACAGCTCATACGTTGGCCGATCAGCACCATGGTTGTAACGCCCAGCAACAGAAGCGCACAGCCAAGAACCCAGTATTTCAGCTTATTTTGGCGTAACAGGCGTAAAACGCTTGGCATAATGCCGGGAAAAAACAGCATCAGCAGCGTAAACCCCGCGCGGGGTTTTGTGAATGGCCCTGTCAGGCTGCCATCACCCCAGCGCGGCATTCCCATCAGGTTTATGCCGGTTAGATACTGTTGCCAGCATTGGCTTATCAGCCACAAAGCGGCCAGTAAGCAGATTCGTTCCAGCCACATGCGTTGTGCTTTAGTGGCAAGAAGCCAGCATTGTAGTGCCACGCAAAACAGAAAAAGCCGAGGCAGGCAAAGCGCCTGCACCCATTCCTCCGTAATGCCAACATGCATGGAAGAAAGCAGGCATAATCCGCAAAATAATGCGGCCAGTTTAAGCCACGGTTGTTTAATCCATTGCCAGTCCTGCAACAGGACACTGTGCAACAGAAACAGCCCCCCGATGATAGAAGCAAACGTGTCCGAAAGGGCGCGGCTATAGAATAGAAAAAATGGGAAGATACTCAGACACACCAAACCTGCTGCTGTGAGATATCCAGCCAGCTTAATACGGAATGGGGAAGAAACAGCAGGAGGCATGTCTGGAATGGATAAGGCTGGCCATAAGATAGTGCAGCCAGCCTCCAATCAGTTGGGTTGATTAGAACGGGATTTCGTCATCAAGATCCCCGTTGCCGCCAGATGCATCCCAGCCGCCGGAGTTATTGCCGCCGCTGCGCTGCGCTGGCGGCTGGCGTGGTGCGGATGATGGAGCGCCATAAGCACTACCGCTGCCCCCACTGTTGTAGCCACCGTAGCTGCTGCCGCTTCCACCGCTAAAGCCACCGCCGCCTTCGCTTTCACCTTCGCCACTATTGCGGCTATCCAGCAGCACCAGCTCACCACGGAAGCGGTCAATAATCACTTCCGTTGTATAGCGTTCCTGACCACCCTGATCTGTCCATTTTCTGGTTTGCAGGGAGCCTTCCAGATAAACCTTGCGGCCTTTGCGCAGGAAACGTTCGGCCACATCTGCCAGCCGTTCATTAAAAATGACTACGCGATGCCATTCTGTGCGTTCACGCCGTTCACCAGATGCGCGGTCATTCCATGTGTCGCTGGTGGCCAGAGAGAAGGAAACAATCTTTGCACCGCTCTGGCTGGAGCGCACTTCGGGGTCTTTGCCCAGATTGCCGACCAGAATAACCTTGTTAACGCTGCCAGCCATGAATGCCGTTACCTTCTATTTGCGTAAAATCCATTTTCGTTCTGCCTATGTAGCGCACTGGCCGAACAGGTGAAAGCTTAAAGCCGCCAGATAGAAAATCGGGCTGCGCCATGTTGGCGTTCTGCTAGAAAAACAGGTGTGCTTGCCGTTTCTAACGCTTCTTCTTGGGTGGAAAAAGGTAAAGCTTCCTCACGCCCTGTTTCAATAATCGCAATGGCATCTGGAGCAATCCAGCCTTTGCTTTGTAGGGCTTTGAGGGCGCGCTCAGGCAGCTTCTGGTGATAGGGGGGATCTAGAAACACCAATCTAGCCGAGGCCGTGCAGGCCGGTGGGGAGATGACATTCCGCGCAATCACGGTGCAGCTATCTTCCCATTTGCAGGCTTGAATATTGGCCCGTAACGCGGCTAGGGCCGGGTGACTGGTTTCGAAAAAAGTCGCATGGCTTGCACCGCGAGAAAGCGCTTCCAGCCCTAATGCGCCTGTACCAGCAAATGCGTCCAGCACATGCGCACCTGAGAGAAGTGTAGGCCCACCCCAAGGTGCATGTAGCAGCATATCAAACAAGGCCTGCCGTACACGGTCTGCCGTGGGGCGTGTGGTCTGCCCTGTGGGGGCTGTTAGTAGCCGCCCTTTACGGCTGCCAGCAATAATCCGAACCATTAATCTGCCTGTTTTGCAGGTGCGCGCTGGGTGGTTGGGGTCTTTTCTGTTGCTTTGGGGAGCTGATCACGCAGCACGCGGGGAGAAACTTCTTCCAGTTCACGGCGCAGCAAAGTGCCAAGCTGAAAAGGCCCATAACTGGTGCGTATCAGGCGGCTGACGTGCAGGTTCATGCCCGCCATTACCTTACGGATTTCACGGTTTTTCCCTTCCTTGAGGGAAACTGTCAGCCACGCATTGTCACCCTTGCGCGAATCCAGAACAGCATGGATAGGGCCGTAACGCACACCATCAAACACGCTGCCTTGGGCAAGGCTTGCCAAGCGTTCTTCATCCACCACGCCAAAGACGCGCACTCGGTAGCGGCGTAGCCAGCCGTTGGAGGGAAGTTCCAGCCTGCGGGCTAGCTCGCCATCATTGGTGAGTAGCAGCAGTCCTTCACTGTTCAGATCAAGGCGTCCAACGCTGATAACGCGCGGCATACCCTCTGGCAGGGAGGCAAAAACCGTAGGCCGACCTTCCGGGTCTTTGTGCGTTGTCACCAAACCATCTGGCTTATGGTAACGCCACAAACGAGTGCGTTCCGGGGCTGAAACGGGTTCTCCATCAACCTGCACAATATCGCCATTTGTTACAAAGGTGGCAGGGTGTGTTACCGGCTGGCCATTCAGGCGGATGCGGTTTTCCTCTATCATGCGCTCCGCATCACGGCGGCTGGCAACGCCACTGCGGGCCAGCCATTTTGCTATGCGTTCCCCTCGGGTTTCCTGCGTCACGCTGAATCTCCTGCTGCCTGTATGAAGGCTTTGAAAAGTGCTTTGTCTGCGGGGTCTATGCCAAATTCCGGGTGCCATTGCACCCCAAGGCAGAAAGAATGTGTGGGATCTTCAATCCCCTCAATAATACCATCTTCTGCTACAGCGTTAATAATGCATCTTCCCGGTGTTTTGACAGCCTGATGGTGGGATGAATTAACGCCAATACGTGCGGGGTTGTGCGTAATACGGGCCAATAAGGTATCCGGCGTGACCGTTACACTGTGGCTTGCTTCATCCCGTGGGTTTGGCTGTTCGTGCGGAAGGGCTGTGGGGCATTCTTCTGGAATGTGCTGGATCAGGCTGCCGCCAAGGGCCACGGCTATAAGTTGCATGCCACCACATATACCCAAAACCGGCATATCACGCTGTAAGGCTTCAGCCAGATAAGCAGCCTCAGCCTGCGTGCGGCGAGGGCGCAGGCTTACGGTGGGGTGCACATGCGTTTCCCCATATAAAGAGGGATCAATATCAAATGCACCACCCGTTATAATCAATCCGTCCAGCAGGTGCATGTAATCGGCACAAAGCTGCGGAAACAAAGGCAACGCAACAGGCAGCCCGCCTGCGGTGGAAACGGCAGACATATAATTTTCCCGCATGGCATACCATTTGAAGAGGGAATAACGGCCTTCACCGCCATCTTCCAAATCAAGCGTAATACCAATAACGGGACGTTTTTCTATCATATGCCACTATCCTGAAAGAACGGAGGAGAAAGAGAGGCAATACCGTTCTTTCAGGGGTATGTAGCAAAGTATTGGTGCGGGAAACAAAAACCCGTGCGGTCAATCCGTTTCTGGCTTGCCTGTTAGCGGGACAGAAAGGAAGGAATACTGATAGGAAGCGTTTTGGTGGCGGTGGGGGGCGGCGCCAAGGTTGCCGGTTCGTAATTGACACCGTCTGCAATGGCGAGACCAAATCCAATGGCCGCAGCAGCCAGAATGAAAGACAGGCTATGCATGTTTCTGACCCTCCTCAATCGGGTTTGGTATGCTTGAAAAACAACCCCAAAGGCACCCTCACGCTCTGTTACAGAACAGATTAAGGCTCCTTTAAGGCAGGATGACAAAAAAGCATGCACGATTGCAAGAAGAATCTGGATATTTTCTAGTAGATAAAAGCGAAAAAAACCTGAACGTTTCGGATGGTAGAGAGTAACATTTCGTGAGCATACGGCATGACTAAACAAAACGGCATGGAGCTGGCGTTGTGGCAGGCGCATCTTGCTGCTGCAAACGGAGAAGTGCCGGTGGGGGCCGTGCTGTTAGATAGCGCCGGAAAAGTGTTGGCGCAGGCAGGTAACCGCGTTGAAGAGCTGCATGATCCATCAGCTCATGCTGAAATGTTGGTCATGCGCGAAGCCGTGCAACAGCGGCAGGGGCAAAAGCTGGCAGACTGCACCTTATTTGTCTCGCTTGAACCATGTCCTATGTGCGCGGCGGCTATGGCGCATTTTCGGCTGGGGAGGGTGGTGTTTGGCGCGTATGACCCCAAAGGCGGTGGCGTAGAGCACGGTGCACGCTTGCCGCATCGCCCCGAAACCTTACATCGTATGGAAGTTATAGGCGGCGTAAGGGAGCAGGAATCGGCGGAAATGCTGAAAACTTTTTTCCAGACATTACGCTGCCGATAACATCTTGTGAAATTATCAAAGAGACAGCTTTTTTTTCTTGGTTAAGAAACCATGTTAGCGTTGTAGGCGTAAGACACTGTAAACTCTGGGCAATCTGTGGTGGCTGCCAGAGAGGGGTGTTTGGACCGTCCGGGAATTGTCCTGTCGGGATAAAACAAGGAACAGTCGAAGTCGTGATGTCGGGAAAATCTGTGACAAAAGTTTGGGCGCGGAACAGACGCCGTAATTGGCTCTCAGCCCTTCTGGCAAGCTGTGTATTGGTAACGGCCGCCGCTCCATGGTGCAGCACGCCAGCACGCGCAGAAGCTGATAGTGTTATTAAGCCGAACACCCCCACTTCTCAGCGTATTCCGGATTTTGTCAGTCTGGTTAAGCAGGTTAAGCCAGCCGTGGTGTCTATTACATCCATGATCCGGGCAGATGCAGTGGAAGGGGATGGCGGCGGTATGGGCGGCATGCCCTTCCCGTTCCCGTTTCCTTTCCAGATGATGCCGCAGCCTTCTCATCAGACGATTGAGGCCAGAGGCTCCGGCTTTGTGATTTCAGCCGATGGTTACGTGGTGACCAACAACCATGTGGTCAAAGGCGCCACCAAGGTTACGGTAACATTGGATGATGGCACAACGCTGCCTGCCAAGGTGGTAGGGCGTGATGGCAAAACCGATCTGGCGCTTCTGAAGGTGACAACGTCTGAAAAACTACCCTTTATTGAACTGGGGGAATCAGATGATGTGCAGCCCGGTGAATGGGTGATTGCCGTTGGTAATCCGTATGGGCTGGGGGGCACTGTTACGGCTGGTATTGTTTCTGCCCGTGGCCGAGATATTAACGAAGGCCCGTACGATAACTTCATTCAGGTTGATGCGCCCATTAATCGTGGGAATTCCGGCGGCCCGCTGTTTACACAGGACGGTAAGGTTGTTGGGGTGAATACCGCCATTCTTTCACCTTCTGGCGGGGGGTCTATTGGCATCGGGTTTGCGATTCCATCGGATACCGTGCGCAATGTGGTCGAGCAGCTTCGCAAAACGGGGCATGTGGTACGCGGCTATCTGGGCGTAAATGCACAGGTTATTTCTCCTGTTATGGCGCGCGCCCTTGGTTTGCCATCTCCCTCCACACCGGGGGCACCGCCAGTGGGTGCGCTGGTTGCAAGCGTAAGCCCCGGTAGTCCGGCTGAAAAAGTTGGCCTGAAATCGGAAGATGTGATTACCGATTTTAATGGGCAGAAAGTCAGCAACCCACATGATCTGGCTGTGCGCGTGGCGTCTATGGCACCGGGTAAGCAGGCTACAATCGGTTATCTACGTGGCGGTAAAGCCCAGACAGCTACCGTTACAATCGGAGATCTGAAAACTGCTTCCAGTGATGGCAGCAGCGGCAGTAATACGGATGTTGCACGTGGCCAGCGGCTTGGTATTGCCTTGGCACCCCTTTCTCGCGATGTGCGCCAGCAGTTGGGGCTTTCGGCAGATGTGCGCGGCGTTGTTGTGAGTGACGTTGATCCTGGTTCCCCGGCAGATCAGGCGGGTATTCGGCCAGGAGATGTCATTCAGGCAATTGGCAGTCAGGCTGTGGATTCCCCGCGGGCGGCGGTGGCCAGCGTAAAGGCCGCACTGGCGTCTAAAAAGCCTGTGTTGTTGCGGGTTATGCGGGATAATCAGTCTCTGTTTATCGCGATCTCTCCAGATGGCAGTAATAATGCCCCGTCATCTGATGATGGCGGTGATGACGACGATAACTAAAAAATTGAGGTTATCCGAATCGTTGGAAAGGCTGGTTCAGAAATGGGCCAGTCTTTTTTTATGCGCTAAATGGATTTAAGGCCGTAAGCGATGTCTTGCAGATTGGGCAGGGAAAGAATGCGGATGCAGTGATTTTCTGTGCCCGAAATAATTTTATCACGGCGGAGGGCGCTGATGGTGCGGCTTACCGTTTCAATTGTCAGCCCTAGATAGTCTGCAATATCCACACGTGTCATGGGCACAGAAGCTGTGGTTTCTGCATCGGGATCATGCGGATAGGTGCGGTGATATTGTTTGATCCGGTCTAGAAGAAAGCTGGCAACTTTTTCTTTGGCGGTTTTGCGCCCTAACAGCAGCATCTGTTCCTGTGCATCAGCCAATTCATGCGTGACAGCCGAGAGGAGATGGCGGGCAAATCCTGGGTATTCGGCCAATAAATTTTCTATCTGCGCATGTGTGCAGCGGCACAATAATACAGTGCTTACGGTTTCTGCCCCAAAAGAATAGGTGCGTGAGTTACTAAGGCCAACAAACTGGCCTGCATCTGCAAATCCGGTAATCTGGCGGCGTCCATCTGGTAGAGATTTAAACAGTTTAACTGTGCCGCTAATAACATTGAAAAAAGCAGATGCCGGTGTGCCTTCTTCAATAACTGCCGTGCCCGGAGGCAAGGAAATCTGACGTGTGGCGTGTGCCAAAACCGCCACATCCTGATCTTCTATGCTGCTGCACAGGTTATACTCGCGCACCTTGCACATCAAACATCGAGTGGAATCGGTATCTGTGCGTCCGGTGCGTTTGCCAACGGAATGAAGTGCCTGAGCGGAAGGAGAAGGTGGCATGGAAGCAGAATCCGGAAAACCCGGTACCTTCAGCATTATGGCGAACGTGCTGGACCGGAAAGAAAAGGAATATGTGGCGTAACTATTATGTCCTTGTTGATATAAATCAATAATGCGCAGTTGTCTGGGGTGGATTGGTTACAATTTGCCTTGGCTATAGGCCTTAAAATGCGCTGTGGTTAAAATGACACAGTATTGTCGCATATGGGGCGGAGATGTCTGGGATTTGATCTAAATCAAGGCTGGAAGAACGCGCGCATGATTTTTCCCGCTTCAGATATTGTTCTCTAGCGCAGTGGAAAGACACACAGGCATGGTCAAGTTCCGTTCCCTTTTTACGGCAGTGGTGGCTGGCGTTGCCGCTCTGGCCGGTACCGCCAAAGCTCAGACAACAGCTCCTAACGCTGCATATGTGAATGCACCGGTCATGCAGCGCATTCCCGATGCACCAAAGCCGGGTGCGGGGCATTGTGGCTTGTTTGAAACCTGCGCCAGCACAAAAATCGGTCTTGGCCGTGGGGACTTCATGATCCGTTTGTCCGGTGTGGGCGTTCTGCCGCAGGATCGTGATAGCAAGGCTTGGCTGACAGCTCCTGGCCTTGGTCTGAACCATCTGCCATTGAACAACACGCATCTTTCCACCACCAATCAGGCCATGCCGGAACTGACGGTGGAATACTTCATCACAGACAACCTGTCTGTTGATCTGATTGCCACCAGCACCCGTCATGAAGTGGCTGCGCTGGGTAGCGATGTGCCTTCTCTGGGTGGCCCCCGCAAGCTGGATGTTGGTAGCGCATGGGTTCTGCCCCCAACGGTAACATTCGCTTGGCATTTCCGTCCGCATAAGCGCTTCAACCCATATGTGGGTGTGGGTGCAACGGCTATGTGGTTCCACAACATGAACGGTAACCGTGGTTCTGCTCTGGGTCTGACCAAGCTGAACGCTGGCTTCACCGGTGGCCCGTCTGTTAACGTTGGTTTCGATTACCAGATCGTGGGCAACTGGTTCTTCAACGCAGATGTTAAACAGATGTTTGTGCGTATGCATGCTTGGGTTGAAAACCCGGCAGAAAGCCTGAAAGTGAAAGCACACGAATCTCTGGATCCGACAGTGGTTTCCGCTGGTATCGCTTACCGGTTCTAAGGCACATTATGGGCGCGGTATCCGTATCTGATTTGATTTCCCGCTACGGTGGGAATCTGCCGCGCTATACAAGTTACCCGACCGCAGCCAGCTTTACGGAAGCGGTCGGCCCCCAACAGGTTGCAGGTTGGTTGAAAGCACTGCCTGAGAATGAACCTGTCTCCCTCTATTTTCATGTTCCTTTTTGCGATGAACTCTGCCGGTTTTGTGGGTGCAACACATCCGTTATGCGGCATGAGGATGGGCGCTTAGCTTACGGTGATCTTCTGCGTGAGGAAATGCGCCGTATTGTGGCCCTTGTGGGGGAACAACGCACAGTAAAGCATGTGCAGTTTGGTGGCGGCACGCCTACCACTTTACCTCCGCATGCTTTGCGGCAGATTATACGCTCTATCCGAACATTTTTTCAGTTTGATCCACAAGCCGAATTGGCGATGGAGCTTGATCCTCGGCATGTGCCGCAGGATTATCCTGCGTTGCTAGGTGACTTGGGTTTTACCCGTATTAGCCTCGGCGTGCAGGATCTGGAACCTCGGGTGCAGGAAGCGTGTGGTCGTCATCAGTCTTTTGAGCAGACGCAAGCAAGTATTCAGGCAGCGCGTGCCGCTGGTGTGTCTGGCGTGAATATTGATCTGATTTACGGCTTACCTTACCAGACAGTAGAAAGCGTGGGCGCAACGGCGCTTAAAATTGCCTCCTTACGGCCAGATCGGCTGGCGGTATTTGGGTATGCGCATGTGCCGTGGAAGCAAAAGCGGCAGCGCCTGATCCCGGAAGCCTCCTTGCCGAAGTCTGATGAAAGACTGGCGCAGCGGGCGGAAATAGATCGGGTTTTGCAGGCACAGGGCTACCAACCCATAGGGTTAGATCATTACGCTCTACCAGAAGATGGTTTGGCTAAAGCAGCCAAAGCTGGAGCGCTACATCGTAACTTTCAGGGTTATACAACAGATTCCTGCCCTGTTTTGTTAGGGATGGGGGCTTCGGCCATTTCCATGTTGCCTGCCGGGTTTGCCCAGAACATTACAAGTGTGGCCGCTTATGCGCGGGCAATGGCTGAAAATTCCGATTCTCTCCCGGTAGCGCGTGGCGTTGCTTTTACGGAAGATGACAAACTGCGCGGGGCCATTATTGAACGCATTATGTGCGATATGGCTGTTGACCTTGCCGCTGTAGGGCAGGGGTACGATTTTTCTGAAGAGCTTGCACAACTTCGTCCATTTGAGCAGGATGAGTTGGTGAAGATTGATGGCCAGAACATCAGCGTTACTGCGTTTGGCCGGCCTTTTGTAAGGCATGTGGCGGCTGTGTTTGATACGCGGCGGCGTGCTTTGCAGCAGCAGGCACAGGCAACAGGGCAAGGTGCTGCACCACAGTTTTCTGCTGCTCTTTAAGTAGAACCAAGCCTTGATTGTGCCAGTATTTTGGCGCAAGGAAGGAAAGCTTTCCCATGAAAGGGAGCTATGCAAGACAGCCATAGCGCTGCCTTTATCCAGCCGATATTCTGTGACAGCTGAAGGATCGGACGCCATGAGTCCTGATGCCACTGCTCCCGATCAGAGCGGGACATTCTCTCTGCCAAATTTGCTGGCGCAAACGCCAGTGGCCTCTCACCCTTTTCCACATTGGATGTTGGCAAATGTGCTGGAGCCAGATGCCTGCAAGGCATTATTGGCATGGGATCCAGGCGAGTCGGCTATTGCAGGGGATGTGGGCGGTCGGCGTGAAACACGGAACAAGTCTCGCGTGTTTGTTGATCCCGCGGTTCGTCAGCAAGATGAACGCTTAAACCGTATGGCGCATTTGCTGGATAGTGATGCCATGCGGCATGCGTTTGAACGTGTCTGTAATGTAAAATTGGATACAGCAGCGCTGCGTCTGGAATTGTGTCTGGATTCGGATGGCTTCTGGTTAGAGCCACATACGGATATTGGGGCTAAAAAACTTACCCTGCTTATCTCTCTTTCCACTGGGGAAGGGGCCGATGAACTGGGGACAGATTTGATGACTCCAGATGGCAAATCAGTTGCACGTGCTTCTGGGGCATTTAATTCGGCTGTGCTTTTTATTCCGTCTGACAAAACATGGCACGGTTTTGTAAAGCGGCCCATTAAAGGTACGCGTCGCACATTGATTGTTAATTTTGTTGATCAGAACTGGCGGGCAGTGCACGAACTGGCGTTTGGGCCGCGCTCTGTTCAGCACTAATTTTTCTGACATGGCTGTTTCTGGCAGAACGGGCCTGCGTGCCCGTTTTTGCAATTCTGCGCCAAATCGGGTTTAGGGAAGCAGCATATCTTTAAACGGGGATGAAACGGGAATGAGCGAGCCTGTGCGGGAATCGATGGAATTTGATGTCGTTATTGTTGGGGGCGGCCCGGCCGGGTTGGCTGCTGCAATTCGCCTACGCCAGCTTTCTCCAGATCTGAGCGTCTGCCTGATTGAAAAAGGCAGCGAGATCGGGGCGCATATTGTTTCCGGGGCCGTTATTGAACCCCGCGCACTGGCAGAACTCATTCCTGATTGGAAGGAACGTGGTGCGCCGCTGAACACGCCGGTAACATCGGAAGATATGTTGTATCTGACCGAAACGGGCAGCCTGCGCGTGCCCCTGCTGGATAAAGTCATGCCGCACATGGCCAACCACGGCAATTATATTGTCAGCCTTGGGGAAGTCTGCCGCTGGTTAGCCACGCAGGCAGAAGAACTGGGCGTGGAAATCTATCCAGGTTTTGCCGGTGCCGATGTAATTATCGAGCGTAACCGCGTGGTTGGCGTTGTAACGGGAGACATGGGTGTAACCAAAGAAGGCACGCCCGGCCCCAATTACCAGCCCGGTATGGAACTGCGTGCCCGTTACACCTTGTTTGCAGAAGGGTGCCGAGGCTCTCTGACCAAGCAGGTGATGGGGCATTACGATCTGCGCAAGGATGTGGACCCACAAACATACGGCCTTGGCATTAAGGAAGTGTGGGAAATTCCGGCGGAAAAACATCGCCCCGGTTTGGTGCAGCACAGCTTTGGCTGGCCGTTGGATGACAGCACTTATGGTGGTGCATGGTTGTACCACTTTGGCGAAAATCTGGTGTCCTATGGTTTTGTGGTTGGGCTGGATTACGCCAATACGTGGCTTTCTCCTTTTGAAGAAATGCAACGGATCAAGCTGCATCCGGCTTTCCGCCAGCATCTGGAAGGTGGTCGTCGCATCTCTTACGGTGCACGTGCTCTTTCTGAAGGTGGGTTGCAGGCTATCCCGCGCCTAACTTTCCCCGGTGGCGCCTTGATTGGGGATTCTGCTGGCTTCCTGAACGTGCCTAAAATCAAGGGCACCCATACAGCGATGAAGTCCGGCATGCTGGCGGCAGAAGCCGTTGTAGAAGCCATAAAAACCGGCCGTGTTGAACCCGGCGCATTTACAGAAAAAGTGCGGCGTTCATGGTTGTGGCCAGAACTACGTTCTGCCCGCAATATTCGTCCGGCTTTTGCGCATTTTGGTGCCAAGGGTGGTGCTGTGTACGCGGCTATTGATGCCATGTTGCTGCGTGGCCGTGCCCCGTGGACACTGCACTTTAAGCATGAAGATAGCGATACCCTTAAGCCTGCTTCTTTGTCTGAAAAGCCGTTCTATCCGAAGCCCGATGGCAAGCTAACGTTTGATCGTCTTTCTTCGGTCTTCTTGTCTGCTACGAATCATGAGGAAGATCAGCCGGTGCATCTGCGCCTGCGCAACCCCAGCCTGTGGAAGCCGGTGAACTGGGATGTTTTCCGTGCGCCGGAAAGCCGTTATTGTCCCGCTGGAGTGTATGAAGTGGCAGACGAAGCCACAAATCCACATTTGCAGATCAATGCCCAGAACTGCGTGCACTGCAAAACGTGTGACATCAAGGATCCCGCCCAGAATATAGATTGGACCACGCCAGAAGGTGGTGGTGGTCCTAATTATCCGGCCGGTATGTGAATTTGGAGTAAAGTACGGTAAGGCTGCGTCCGAACCATCCTGCGTCTGCAAGCGAAAGAAGTCATGAAGATACTTGTACCTGTAAAGCGGGTTGTTGATTACAACATCAAACCGCGTGTGAAGGCAGATGGCAGTGGTGTTGATACCACTGGCGTCAAGATGTCCATGAACCCGTTTGATGAAATCGCGGTGGAAGAAGCTGTGCGCCTGCGTGAAAAAGGCGCTGCTTCTGAAGTTGTTGTGGTTTCTGTTGGTGTTCAGAAGGCGCAGGATACGCTGCGCACTGCCATGGCGATGGGTGCAGACCGCGCCATTCTCGTTCTGTCAGAAGAAAGCCCTGAACCTCTGGCCGTAGCCAAAGTGCTGCGTAAGCTGGTTGAAAAGGAAGAGCCCGGTCTGGTTATTCTGGGCAAGCAGGCCATTGATGATGACATGAACGCCACAGGCCAGATGCTTGCTGGCCTGCTTGGCTGGGGGCAGGGCACATTTGCCAGCAAGGTAGAAATTGCTGATGGCCATGCACGTGTTAGCCGTGAAATTGATGGTGGCACGGAGGAAGTTTCCCTCACGCTTCCCGCTATCATCACGGCCGACCTGCGCCTGAACGAGCCACGCTATGCGTCTTTGCCGAACATCATGAAGGCCAAGAAAAAGCCGCTGGAAACCATTGAAGCCGCTGAGCTGGGTGTGGATATGACACCCCGCCTAAGTGTTGTTTCCGTGGCTGAGCCGCCGGAACGCAAGGCTGGCATCAAGGTTGGTTCCGTTGCGGAACTGGTGGAAAAACTGCGTAACGAAGCAAAGGTGATCTGATCATGACCGCTCTTGTTCTTCTGGATCATGAAGAAGGCCAGATCAGAAAGGCCGCTCTGTCTGCTGTAACGGCAGCTACCCAGTTGGGTGAAGTGCATGTGCTGGTGGCGGGTGATGCCTCCATCGCGCAGGCTGCGGCTGCTGTGCCGGGCGTTGCCAAGGTGCTGCACGCAGCAGATGCACGCTATGCACATGAGCTGGCTGAACCTCTGGCTGCTCTTATTGTTTCTCTGGCAGGCCGGTACGATCATATCGTTGCGGCTGCGGGCGCCACGGGCAAAAACGTGCTGCCACGTGCGGCTGCTCTGCTGGATGTGCAGCCTATTCCAGACGTTGTCCGCATTGTGGATGCAGAAACATTTGTACGCCCCATTTATGCAGGCAATGCTCTGGCTACGGTCAAATCCTCAGATGCTAAAAAAGTGCTGACAGTGCGCAATGCTTCCTTTGATGCAGCAGCATCTACGGGCGGCAATGCTCCGGTAGAAGCTGTGGAAGCAGTGGATGCGCCAGCAGTTTCTAAGTTTGAGGCTGTACAGCTGTCTGATTCTGAACGTCCAGATCTGGAAACAGCCCGTGTGGTGGTATCCGGTGGGCGCGGAATGCAGAGCGAAGAAAAATTCCATACGCTAGACCCACTGGCAGATGCTCTGGGTGCAGCTATTGGGGCATCTCGCGCTGCTGTGGATTCTGGTTTTGTGCCGAACGAATATCAGGTGGGGCAGACAGGCAAGATTGTTGCGCCTGAACTCTACATGGCCTTCGGTATTTCCGGCGCTATCCAGCATCTTGCTGGCATGAAAGATAGCCGCGTGATTGTGGCGATCAATAAAGACCCAGAAGCTCCCATTTTCCAGGTTGCTGATTATGGAATGGAAGCTGACTTGTTTGAAGTTGTGCCGCAGTTGGTTGAAGAGCTGAAGAAATAAATCTTTGCTCCCAAGCTATTTGCTTAAGCAGCCCCGCATACAATCATGTGTGCGGGGTTTGTTTTTAGTGGGTATTTTATGTGCCATAAGTGGCCAGAAACATGTTTACAGAGGCATGAATAATTTTCTCTTCGTCCTCAGTCATGTTGTCATAGGGCATGTTGAAGCGCTTTCTATGCGCAATTCGTGTCTGGCAAAGTGAGAAAAACTGCTCTGCAGCAAAAACAGGATCATCTGTTTTTAATGTGCCGCGCTGGGTTTGTTCGCGAATCCAGTTGGACAGAGTTTCAATGGCAATGCGTGGGCCATGAGACCAAAAGATGGTTGCAAGTTGCGGGAAGTGCGGGGCCTCAGAAACAATCATTCTGTAAAGCATCAAGCTTTCAGGCTGGGTAATCAGTTGTACCATGGCACGGGCTACGGCTGTAAGTGTTTCTTTGGGGGATGCCTCTTTTTGTACGGGGGCCAAGGCAGGAGGGAGTTTTTCCCGGCAGCATTTTTCTACAAAAGCCCCAAAGAGATCAGCTTTATTGGTGAAATAATTATATAATGTGCCCTTAGAAACACCTGCCTCCCGCGCAATGGCAGACATGCTGGCGCCTTCGTAACCGTGTTCAGCAAACACGTTGTAAGCCCCTTTTAAAATCTGCTCTCGCTTTGCTTCTGATTCCCCCGTGCAAGCAGAAGTGAGGGAGGAAACGGAGGAAGATTCGGACATCAGGATTTCAGACTTTAAAGATCAGGCGATTGACGCACAGAGGAAAGAAGGTAGGTTACCATGCTGACCGAACTGGTCGGTCAGTGCAAGGGCTGGTATTTTCTATCAGGCATATCATTTTCGGTGAGGGTGAACGGGTGGCAAAACGGAATGCACAGCGCACAGGCGCGTTGGCGCTGGTTTTCATGCTGGCGGGGTGCATGGTGGGGCCAGATTATAAAAAGCCGGATACATGGTCTCCCTCCCAGTGGCAGCGCGCAGCAAATAAAGATACATCACAGATGCTGAGTGTTCCTACAACGCAAGCGCCAGATCCGCAGTGGTGGGCCATTTTTAATGATCCCGAACTCACATCGCTTGAAAAACGTCTGGCAGATCAGAACCTTGATGTACAGCAAGCCACTGAACAATTTGCAGTTAGTCGTGGTCAGTTACTGCTAGCCGGAGCAGAGCGGTTTCCAGATCTTGCAGCTTCTGGATCATACCGCAGGGCGCAGTATAGCAGCAAACAGTTGCAGCGTATTGTAGAGCGTATTGGTGAAAACGCGGCTGGAACAGGTATGGGGGAAATGCTTTCTGCGCAGTCCTCTTCCATCTCCATTCCTTTGCTGAATCAGTGGCAGGATGGGGTGCAGGCCAGTTGGGAAGTAGATCTTTGGGGCCGTGTGCGCAGGCAGTACGAAGCTGCTAAAGCGTATATGAACGCGACTATGGAAGAGCGCCGAGGTATTCTGATTGCACGGCAGGCGGAATTGGCATCAGATTACATGACTCTGCGTAACTTGCAGGAACAGTTGCGCATCACGAAAGAGAATCGTGATGCAGCATCAGCAATCCTGCAATTGAGCTCATCACGTTATAAAAGCGGCTTGGTCAGCGAGCTAGATGTGGATAGTGCGCGTTCAGAGGTGGAGCGGACAAGTGCGCTTATCCCTCAGTTTGAGCAGCGCATTGCTATGCAGATCAATGCGATCAATCTGCTGATGGGCGCGCCTCCAGGCGGATTGAATACGGAATTGGAGCAAACCGCAGGTATTCCGCCAGTGCCGCCGCAAGTGCCTGTTGGTTTGCCATCAGAACTGGCAGAACGTCGCCCCGATATCCGAGAAGCGGGTGAGGAGCTTCATGCCGCTACAGCAGAGGTGGGGCAGGCTGAAGCGGATTTCTATCCAAAAGTCACTATTGATGCGGGCTTTGGTTTCCAGTCCTTCTCTTTCCGCGATATGGGCTTCTGGAGTTCCCGTATGTGGAATGTTGGGCCAGCTATCACGTTGCCTATTTTTCAGGGTGGGCGTCTAACAGGCCAACTGCACATGAAGAAGGCCTCACAAAAAGCTGCCGCCCTGAGGTATCGTAAAACGGTTCTGAACGCATGGAAGGAAGTGGATAACGCCCTTACGGCCTATCAGGCAGAGCAAAAGCGTAATCAGAACATTCGTAACCAGGTTGCGGCAGATGCGCGCTCTCTCGAACTAGCGCAGAGCCAATATAAACATGGGCTCCAAAGTTATCTGCAGGTTTTGGATACACAGCGTCGGCTTTTGCAGTCTCAGACGCAGTTGGCGGATAGCACCGCAACTATATCGGGTAATTTGGTGCAGCTTTATAATGCCCTTGGGGGGGGCTGGGAGACTGCGTTCCCAGAGAAAACCAAGGCTGTTGCTAAAAACTGAGTGTAAAAATTGGGCGGCCGTATGGCCGCCTTATTTTACGAAAAAATGCACTTCTTTGAAGAATATGAATTTTTTCTGATTTTAGGGATTGACGTTATATTATGGTGGGGTGTAGAAGCTGCTTCACCGAGACGGAGTAGTCTTGG